>DMMK01000028.1 GCA_003453085.1 Verrucomicrobiales bacterium | reverse complement strand
CCATCGCCCACTTGATGGCGGGTCCGCCGCCCGACATTGATAAGGACCGCATCCGCCAAGCGCTCCTCTCCAAGCAGATCGAACGCATCTATGTGGACCAATTTGAAACCTGGGCCAGCCGCAGCCCCGAAGGCCGCTTTGAGGCCGCGCGCCGGGTCAATGTCGCTGAAGAATGGCGGCGGCGCAAGATGCCCCAAGGCACCGTCCTAGCCGATGCCTGGCTGGACTTCAGTGCGGAGATGCTGGAAGGCAACGCAGAGGCCCATGAGCTGAACCGTCTCGCCATAGATCCGGGCATCGTCGAGGACTACCTGAACAACCCCGGCAACCAGTGGGATCTGATGAGTCTCGCCTACACCCTCATGAAGGCCGAGGACATGCCCACGCACAGCCAGTTCGTGGAATTGCTGAACCTGGAAAGCCGCCAGCGCCGCGCCCACGAGGATCTCGGCTTGTTACGCATGTTGTTAGAACCCTGGAGCCGCACAGGCCGCTACGGCTCCATTCTGGATGGCGTCAACAACGTGGATTTGAGCGGCAAGGTGGTCCACTTTGAGCTGTCCTACATCCCTGAGTCCGCGAAGGAGCTGCGCACCGTCGCCGCATTCCTCATCACCAATGACCTCAGGAAGGAGATCATGAGCCGCCCGCGCTCCACCCGCAAGCGCGTGATTCTCGAGGAGCTCTCCGCCTTCCTCGCCATGCCGGATGGCGACCGCATCACCCGCGAATACTACGAGCGTATGCGCAAGTACTCCTGCTGGGTCTTCTCCATCATTCAGCAGTTCCAGCGCATCAAGGACCACCCAGTGCGCTCTTCCGTCGTGGGGAACTCCCGCATCATGTTCATGCTGAAGCAGCCAGACCAGCGCGATGTGGACAGCATGAGCGAGGGCTTCCGCATCCCGTCCATCACGAAAAAGCAGGTGACGAGCTTCCCCGACCCATCGGAAATGAAGACCGACCCTTACGGCTCCTTTGTTTACTATCACGAGGCCACCGGCCGCCCCCGCATCGCCATCGGCCGCCATCAGGCCTCCAAAGAAATGATCCTCGCCTCCGCCACTTCCGGGGAGGCCTTTGAGCGCCAGAACGAAGAGCTCAAAGAATTCGGCGGCGACGCCTACAAAATGATCCTCAGCCAAGCCAAGTCCAAAGCATGAAACGACACTTCATCCTCCTCAGCGGTCTCTGCATCGCGCTGGCCTCCTGCACCAGCAGTGACGGCACCATGAACAAAGGCCTGCTCGGGGCCGCCTCAGGCGGACTCATCGGGGCCCTCATCGGCGACAACCTCCTCAATGGCGACGACGATTCCTCATCGGGCAGCTCTGGTGGCAGCGGCAGTGGCAGTTCCGGCGGTGGCAGTGATGGCAGCTTTCTCGAAGACAATTCCGGCCTCATCACCGGTGCCGTCGCGGGCTATGCAGCCGGGGCCATCAGCGACAGCTTTGCCAAAAACGAAGTCCGTCAAAAGTACCTCGACGGCTACAACAAAGGCCGCAGCGATGCCATCAAGGAACTCTACTGGGTAAAGCGCGATGCCGAACGGCCCAGCGAGGATTCCTCTATCCAGCGTCGCTATTATGAAGTCCCCGTCCCTGAGCACGTGACGACCGACGGCGTGCTCGTCGAACCCCGCAAGGTGGTCATCGAAGTCGTCGAGTAACGACGGTCACATCCCTCACCCGCCCACATCATGAAAACATCTGCCCTTATCCTTGCTTCCTTTCTGGTCGCCTCGGGCGCTTTCGCCCAGGGTGCCGTCGTCGTCTCCAGCGCACCCACGCTTGAAATGGGTCAGTCAGAGCTTTCAGCCAAACTCACCCAGATCCTCAACGAAGCCCAGCTTCAGAATGAAAAGCTGCAAACCAGCCTGGACCGCATGGGCGAGCCGGCGAGCATCAACCTGGGCTCTGTCCAGATCATCAAAAATGATGTCATCTCCTCCGCCACCACGCTCAAAACCAAGGATGAGCAGCGTGCCATGCTGGGCGCACTGACCGGGGCCGAGGTCTTCGCCGATGATGCCTTCGGGCTCATGGAGCCCATCGGTGCCACAGTCACCCGCAAGGACGGTGCCGAAGTGAACCGCGATCCGGCAAAATACCGCCTCGAATCCGCGGTCATGGCCCAGTTCAAAGAATTCAAAGAAGTGCGGGAAAAGGCCTTGGCCAGGAAAAAGACGCTCAACGACGAAGTGGCCCAGGTCGTCCAGGAAATCGAGGAAGCCATGGACCTGGCCTCCATCCACAAGCTCAATGCCATGCTCACCGTGCTGAGAGGCCAGATTGAAGAGTGCAACCAGACCATCCTGGTGGCCCAGGCAGATGCGGAAATGACTCACAAAGAGCTGACCACCCAGGCCCAGATCATTGCCAAGGGGAAACAGGAAGAGGCCCAGCACATGAACAAGACCGGCGATCCTGACGCCCCCCCTACGCCTCCAGGCACCTACACGCCCATTCCCTTTGGCGGCGTAGCCCCCGGAGGCACAGCCAGACCTCTGATCCCCAATCTCACCTGGGGCCGCCGCGATGCCGGCGGAGGCGCTGAAAATCCGGAAGCATCCGGCGGAGACGCCAACTGATGTAAAGGGATACCGCCCGCCTTTTTCCACCCTTCCACAGCAGTCACCGCTTACTCAGACGCACTATGGACTTCGACATGTCGTTTTTTTATGACAACTTGGCGGATGTCTGTGCACGTTGCAGCGAGGTGCTGCAGTTGCTGATGTTTGTGCTGGTCTTCGCGGGACTGCTCATCCAGAGCTACAAGGGAATCATCGGCGGAGATCTCTCCGGCATCGTCAGGCACATCATCGTCTCGGGTCTCCTGGTCACCATCATGCCGTTCTACGGCCCCTGGATGCTGTCCACCCAGGCCACCTTGGGCAATGACCTTCTGGTGGAACTGGGCGTGGACCCTATCTCCATGCTGACCAATGTGGGTGACAGCTTTGCCTCGGCCCCCTTTGATACTGGCAGTGCCCCGGAGATCGTCCTCGGCATCTTCAATCCCCTTACCTGGGTGGAGTATTACGTGAAGGTCGTCATCGCCTGGATGATGGCCCTCGTCGCCATGATCATGTACGTCTTTTTCTGGATCGGATTCCAGATTCAGATCATCGCCCTTTACCTCGGCAGTGCCGCAGGCCCCCTCTTTCTAGGCATGCTCGTCTTTGAGCAGACACGCGACACCGCCGTGAAATACCACATCGGCATGATCGGCATCTGCTTCTGGCCACTGGGCTGGGGGTTGGGCATGCTCTTCGGCATCGCTGTCATCGAATCCGGCCCGGACTTGTTTGATTCCATCCTCGGCCCTGTGGCAGGCGTCGGACAGATCGCTACCTTGCTCACGATGTTCACCAGCAGCCTGCCCATCATCTTGGGCATTCTCTGGATGCTCGTCACTCTTTTCGTCGCCCCCAAGGTGGTCAGCAAAGCCGTCACCACCGGCGCACAGATCGGCATGGGCCTGATCTCCGGCCCTTCCAGCATGGCCAGGGCCGGGGGAACTGGTCCTTATACACATCCGACGCTGGCGG
>DMMK01000694.1 GCA_003453085.1 Verrucomicrobiales bacterium | reverse complement strand
CCTTTCAGACTTTCCCCAAGCTCGATATCAAGTGGGACAAGGACTTTCTTTTCATCGGTTCCAATGGCCTGCCTGATCACGGCATGATGGTGGGCATCACGGCGTGGCAGCAGCAAGTGCCGCTGCCACCAGCCTACCTTGGCAGCAATGCTTGGCGCATCCCTTTGCATCCAGTGCCTGCCAAAGAACCCGCCTTGATCAAGGGTCGTTTCCTGCGCGGTGCCATCGCGCTGGCGGCGAATGGCATCCCCATTTTTAATCCGCAAAACAATCGTGGTGAGGTGTCTCAGGAAATCGGTGAGCTGGATCAATGGGGCGGCCACTGCGGCCGTGCCGATGACTATCATTACCACGCCGCTCCCTTGCATTTGCAGGCCATCGTGGGCAAGGGCCTACCCATTGCCTATGCACTGGATGGTTACCCGATTTACGGCCTAACGGAGCCGGATGGATCACTGGTGAGCAATCTGGATGTCTGCCAGGGACATGAAACAACCGCCCTGGGTTACCACTACCATGCCTCCACCAATTATCCGTATGTGATGGGCGGGTTTCACGGGGTAGTCACCGAGGCCGAAGGCCAGGTGGACCCGCAGCCCCGCGCTTCCCCCGTGCGGCCAGATACACCACCGCTGCGAGGTGCGGAGATCACGGATTTTGAAAGTGCCGGGCCCAACAGCTATCGGCTCAGCTACACCGTGGCCGGAGAAAAACGCTCCGTTTCGTACACCATCAACGCCGATGGCACCTACCCATTCGAGTATGACAACGGCAGCGATGGCCTCGTGAAGGAAGTGTACACCGCACGTGCAGGAGGCAGAGGCCAAGGAGGCGAACCCCGCCCAAACAGGCGCCAAGGTGAACGCCCACCCATGCGAGGGGAACGACCCGCTGCTCGTGAAAAAAACGCTCAGTCGCAGAAGGCCGCATCCACTTCTACCCGTAGTTTTGTGCTGACGAGTTCCGCCGTTGAAGAGGGTGGCAGCTTGCCCGCTGATTTCACAGGGGATGGCAGCGGTGCCACTTTGCCCCTCGCCTGGAAAGGCGCACCCACAGGCACCACCAGCTACGCCCTCATCATGGATCATGAAGCCCCAGGCAATGAGATGAAGGGCTACTGGACGATGTGGGACATCCCCGCCACGGTAACCAGCCTGCCCAAAAATGTGCAGGGAGTGGGTAAGCTAGGGACTGGCTTTCGAGGCATCGTGGGTTACGAACCTCCCCACTCGAAAGGCCCCGGAGAGAAGACTTATGTGCTGCATGTCTATGCCCTGTCTGCCGCACCCCAAATTCGTGAACCTGCCTCCCAGGTGAACCGCGAGATCTTGCTTGCAGCGATCAAGGATAAGATCCTCGCCACGGCGGATCTGCCTGTGGTTTATGCTCGCCAAAGCAGCGTCATGGAAGGCCGTGGCGAAGACCCACCGCCGCCACCCCCTGCCCCACGCGAAAGGCCTAGCCGAAAAGGTGACAACTGAAATAGAGTGCGTGGAAACCACCCGCCTGCCTTAATCTCAAGATATCCATGAATCTTCGCTTTCCCCTCGGTTGCCTCAGCCTCTTGCTCAGTGCGGTGGCCCACAGCGCTGACCAAGCGCCTAACATCGTTTTCATCCTCGCCGATGATCAGGCCTGGAATGGCACTTCCGTGGCGATGATGCCGAGTGAAGAAGCGAGCCGCAGCCGAGTCTTCCAGACGCCTCACCTCGATCGGCTTGCGGCCCAGGGTGTGACGTTTTCTCAGGCCTATGCGGCCCACTGCAAATGCGAGTGCTCCCGCGCTGCCATCCAGATGGGCCGCACCACCACGACACTCAATGCTCCCGACAAGTCGTCAAGGAACTGGAGTGCGCCCCTGAGTGAATCGCTGGTGAATATTCTCAAACGAGCCAACCCCGCCTACCGGGCGGCCCATCTGGGCAAGTGGCAGTGGTTCCACACCCCAGCCTCCATGGGCTATGATGTCAGCGAGGGCATCACCCGGAATGAGGACGGTGAATCGTCCGATCCCGAAGACCCGAAGCGCTCTTTCAGCCTCACGCGGCGGGCGAATGAGTTTATGGAAACGCAGGTGAAAGAGGGGCGGCCTTTTTTCATCCAGTTATCCTACTATGCTGTGCATCCCCAGGCGCAGGCCCTGGAGTCCACGGTGGCAAAGTACACGGACATGCGAGGTGGTGGAGGCCGAGGTGATCGGGCTGTGATGGCGGCCATGACGGAGGATCTGGATACCTGCGTGGGCAGCCTCATGAAAAAGCTGGAGGACCTCCACATCGCCGACAACACCCTCGTCATCTACACCTCCGACAATGGCGGCCGCACAGCCTTTCTCAATGGCGGCAAGGGCGACCTGGGTGAAGGCGGGCTGCGTGTGCCCCTCATCGTGCGCGGCCCCGGGATCAAAAGTGCCGCCTATTGCGACGAGCCCGTCATCAGCTATGACCTCACGGCCACCGTGCTGGACTTTGCTTCCCCTGGTTTTCCTCTGCCCAAAGGCCTCGAAGGTGGAAGCTGGAAACCTCTTTTGCTCAAAGATGGCACCGGTCAAATGCAGCGCCCGGTGGATCGTTTTGTCTGGCATCAGGCTGTGGAGGTGGCCCACCCCCAGTCCGCCATCCGGCGCGGCGATTTTAAGTTGCTGTACTTTTGGGACAGCCATGAAGGCCTGCTCTTTGACCTCAAAAAAGACCTCCGCGAGACCCGCGATCTGGCCCGAGAAAATCCCCAACTCGCAGCGAAACTGACTCAAGAACTGAAGGCCCACCTTCGCGCCGGCCTCGGGGAAGCCGCCATAGCGGCGCTGGAACGAGGGGCGGCCCCTTTGCGATCAAGAAAACGCTGACACACAACAAGCACCTGCACGCATAGGATTGACGACACCGCTGAACCTCCCGATAGCTGGGGTCCACATGCCCAAACCCATCATCGCTGTCACCATGGG
>DMMK01000041.1 GCA_003453085.1 Verrucomicrobiales bacterium | reverse complement strand
GGTAACTAGTGCAGGTTCGAGTCCTGTCTCCGGCACCACTGAGGGAGGCTGTACGTAGGAGGGCGGCCAGGGAAAGGCGGCTGGAAACGGCCTGATTGACGTTACACGTGTAACGCCTGTTCCTGCTAGTGAATGCGTTTCGAAAAAGGAAACTCACTGCGGCAAAATCATCTACCAACTCGACCTGAGGTTGACCGAGAGGAAGCACTGCAGGTCCCCTGCCCTGCACCTTATTCAGGACGGTAAATTTCCAGCTTGGCGGTGACTGGGTCCATATGCAGAGTGTAAAAATTGGCTGGCAGTTCTTGCCGTACCGAGTCCTGGGCATCCAGCAGCGTGAGATGCCAGGCTCCTGTTTCGGGAAGGTCTGTGGAACCGTCTGGACGAAAGCGGATGGCCACATACTCCTGGTCACCTTCGGGGGTGGTTTCGGTTTGCGCTTCCAAGGTCCAGAGGCTGGACCATCCTGGATCGTTGCTGATGAGGACGCCCTCCGGCACCAGCACCTGCGAGCCGATCTTCTCAAGGCTCGCAATGTCTTCTTCAAGGATATCGGGCTCGTTTTCCACCCATTGGAGGAGCTGCAAATACTGCCCGCTGCGCCCATCGCCTGGGGGAACGGCAGGGGCCTTATAAAAGCGAAGCTCAACATCCGAAGAAAAGGTCACGGCCAGTCCTTGGGCTTCGATGATCTTACCACTGATCAGTTCCCCTGCCGAGGTCAGCCGCGAGGCGCGGATGGCTCCCAGCATGGAGGGGGCGGCCAGGGCAACGATCATCCCGAGGATGAGGACGACGCTGAGACTTTCGATGAGTGTGAAACCTGGGCGCGCAGGGCGGAGGGAGATGTTCATACGACAATGGGGCGAAGGGAGGACCAAGGCAACCTAACTAATGATGACGAATCATTCGACCGACAGCCTGTCCCTGAAGACATTTCCGAGTTCAGTAAGTCGTGCTGTCCCAGGCGGCATTGCGAAGGGGGACAGTGGCGGTAAAGACACGAAAATTCAGTCGCTCAGCCGTGAGGTAATCTTTGAGGCGGGTGAGATCACGTTCGTAATGGCGTGACTCTGCAAAGGGAGCATCGGCTGCGGCGCAAATGTCCACGGCGGTATTGCCCTGACTGGCCAGCCACCTTCCCATGCTCCCCTCTTCACCAGCGACAAGGGTGACACGCACAAGCGGCGGCAACAAATGGCTGGTGCCTTGGTCCAGCGTGCCATCGGCCCTCACCAAAGGCTTGTCCAAGGCCGGTGTGGTATTGTTCGCATCGCGGGAGGAGTAGCGGTACCTCGGGGCCAGCCACCAGGGGGATTTGCCGGTGCCTTCCACGGTCTCAGGCGGCACTTGAGGACTGATAACCAGCAGCAAAACGTTATCCGCAATAGGCCGAGAAACCGTATCGATATCCTGCTTGAACCAATCGGCCCGGGTATAAACGGTGTTTCCCTGCACTGTCTTGGCACTGGCACTTCCTCCCGTTGCCGCAGTGCCAGCCGACAGGCTGGTCTGCTCCGCCGGAGGCCTGTATTCCATGAGCTGATACCGAAACTTTACCGGCACCACACCACCCGGCAGAAAAGCCGGACGCTGATCTTCATTGCTCTGAAAACGGACATAGTATCCGCGTGCGTTGAGCAGGTTTCCCAGCCCGCGATAGCTCTGGCTGAGGCCCAGAGGAGCCTGAAAAAAAAGCGCCTGGCCGGGCAAGTCTGCTGGCGTTTCCCCTGTGCCCAATTCAACACCAGGAAGAATGCGAAAGTCGAGTTCAGACTGCCTCACATATCCCGCAGGTGGAGATGCGGCGTCCGCAGGCGGGACATTGGATCCCGTGGCAGCATAATGATAATCCCAGTAGGTGTTCAGCGTGGCCTGGGAAAGGTTTCGGGTGATCGTCTCAAAGGCGATTCGTGCCCCGCGAAACTGGTTCACCTTGCCCTTCGTTTCCCTCCAGGAGCGCTGCATCGTCTCCAGCGCGCTGAGGGTCACCAGCAGCAGCACGGCCAGTACGGCGGTGGACACCAGCAGTTCCACCAGCGTAAAACCGGTCTTTCGGAATGAACGGAAACGTGAAGTCTTCATGAAGGAGAAGAAGAATGGATTCCCTCTTCGCATGATCTGCGATGAAGGTTCAGAGCAAGGAATTCCCGGCTATTAATTACTTGTTAGGCTAGACGCCGTCTCATTTGCCTGTCCTGGCGATGAGCGTGGTGTGGGTCCGGTACGCCATGGGCAGCGCACGATCGAAATCGAAGCTTTCATTGGCGACGCTGGCCACCTTGACCGTCACGCGGCGCAGGTAGGGATCAATACCCGCCTCTTCCTCCTGCGGGCTGGCATCCGCAGGAAGGGACACGTCACGGGCAGGCACACGCACTTCCGCCACATAGGCGAGTTCAGGGCCTGGTTCATCCGTTTCAAGAACCACACCTTGATCATCAAAGTAGTAACGCTGCTGATCAAAAGCCGGAGCTAGAATGTCCTCCCCGCTGCCGTTCTGCCAGGGGGCCTGGCTGACGCTGCCCAGCACGTGGGTAGTGATGCGCGTCTCGGCGGCCAGGTTTCCCGCTTCTTTGACATTGTTCAGGCCATGAGGAATGAGACCGAGCAACGTGGTGAGGGCCAGAGCCGTGATGCCACTGGCAAGGGTCACTTCCACCAGGGAAAAACCATGGCGGAGAGAGCGGGAGAAAGCAGGAATTTTCATGAACGTATGAGGGGGGATTGGATAAGCACGCCTTCCTGCGTGGGATCAGCGCCGCCAGCTATAACACACTGACTAAGTATGAATTAAACCTTAATTCACTCCATTCAAGTGGGAATTAAAAAAAAAAGATGCCGTGTCCTATATCCTATCTTCAGAAGCCGAACCGCTGCGTCTGCAGGATGCGGAATTCATGATAGTGATCCAGCGTCTGGCCGGCCGGGTTCGTGGCGAAGTCCGGTAGCCCAGCCTGCGTAGGATCCAGGTGGCGCTCAATCAGGGTGGAGCCACGATGCTCGCCGCTGATTTTATCGCCGTCGCCCATTGTGTCAGGGCCTGAGGAGCGGGCCTTTTTGATCGTCTGGGCGATGAAGTGCACCCGGAACGTGTTTGACCGAGTGGTGACGCGCGGATACAGCCCGGCATAGGGACGCTCGCGGGTGTTGTCGCCCGTCAGGCGGTGGGCACGCCAAAAGGCCTCCATCTGCGTATGATCCTGGATGCCGGGAGCGTCCTTGGGCACTAGGTGGATGTCGCAGATCTCGCTGGGACTGATGAAGGCACGCCCCTGGGCAAACCGCTCTTCAAACTGAGCGAGGGTCTTCTCCACATCCACCTTGTAGTGCCACTGCTTGCCCTGCGTGCTTCCCCAGAAAGCATTCTGATTGCTGGCATCGGGAAACACCTTGTAGTTAGGCGCGTCCTCCGTGGGCACGGCGTGGATCACCTCACCCGCAAGTGCGGCATGCAGTGCCGTGGCCCGCCGGATATGGGTAAAGGGGAAGATCTGATAGTTCAGGTTCACCTTGCCTGCGGTGGAGAAGGGCTCGCTGATGGCATAAGGTTCCACCACAGGCATCCAGAAATACTCCAGCAGGAGATGGTCCGCCGGGCTGTTGCCGCCCAGCTTGGTTGGGCCACCGGGATGGCCCTGCTGCGGACGAAACAGCAGAGTTCGCCACGGATCTCCCGCCTGCACGCCTGTGGGCAGAGAGCCAAACATCACCGGCGAAGGAATCATCCGGTTCGGCGAATAAAAGTCCTGTTCGGTGGTGCGATGCTGGGCGCTTTCACTGAAGTAAGCCACGCCGCCATTGCCAGCCACGATGTTCAGGTTTCCTTCATCCGGCTTGTTGATGTAGGGGCCGTCGCGGTGGGTGCCGGGACCGTTGTCGAAGTCGCCATATCGCTGTGCCGCCTCGCGGGCATCCGGCAGGTAGGGGAAATCAGGCAGACGATGATTGGGGTAGCCTGCACCAGTTTGATTGGGCACCAGGCGGGCGGCAAAGTCCGTGTTTCCGCCATAGTCATAACCAGGCAGATGATTGGACACAAAATTAGTTAAACTGTGGGCTAGCCTTCGGCTGCCATAGTGGCGGTGCGGAGCCCAGTCGTCTGCCGGAACCACGTTCTTGGCAGCGGTAAGGCGGTAATCTCCGTGCCGGATGGTCACCGTCTGTACCACATCGCTGCCTTCCAGCTCTTCAGCTGCATCCACCTCATTCTGAAGGTTCGCATTGTTCTGCGTGCGGAAGATGCGCGGTGCACCGTTCTGCACGGAGTCGAAACCGAAGAAGAATGCCCCCATGGTGTGCTTGTTGTTCACGTGCGGGGCGATGTGATGGCGGAAGAGACGCCCCCGCATCGTGGCACCGCCCTGGGGAGCTTTTTTGTCCAGTCCTGCAAGCGAATCGCGATTACCAAAGCCGAGCGCACCGCGCGAATAAAAGGTCCACCAGGCAGGTGGCTCGCGTCCCTGGTCAGGGCCCACCGGTCGTGCTGCCGTACGGACCAGCGTGGGTG
>DMMK01000242.1 GCA_003453085.1 Verrucomicrobiales bacterium | reverse complement strand
GCGCTTTTACCGCGCCGCCACGCCCATCGATGCCTTGGAGCACGCCCGCATCGGCTCCCGCCCCAGCCGCCGCACCGGTCAGGCCACACTGGATGACCTTCGCGCCATCCCCTGGGTCTTTTCCTGGACGCAGTCCCGCTTTTACCTGCCCGGCTGGTTTGGTGCCGGTTCTGCTTTGGAAAAACTGCGCACGGAGGACAGCGCCGCCTTTGAAGAACTGCGCACGCAGCTTCGCGGCTCCGCCTTCCTGCGTTATGTGCTGACGAACATCGAAAGCTCCCTGGTCAGCGCCAATCCAGACCTTATGCAATTGTATGCAGGCCTGGTCCCGGACGCCATGGTACGCGAAGCCTTCATGGGCACCATTCTCGCTGAATACTCGCGCACCCGTGAACTGCTGGAGGACATCTTCCAGGGCACTTTTGCCAATCGCCGCCCTCGCCTCGCTTACACGCTGGACATCCGCGAGGAACCCCTGCGTGTGCTGCATCACCAGCAGGTGAACCTTCTGCGCGAGTGGCGGGCCTGCATCGCTGCTGGCGAAAACGAAGGCGCTGAGGCCATGCTGCCGGATCTCCTCATTTCCGTGAATGCCCTGGCTTCAGGATTGCGGACAACGGGGTAGTCCAAAAGAAAGCTGAATGAGTCAGCTCATAATGCTGCTCTTTTTCTAACTCCGCCTGCACCAGAGCACTGGTGCAGGAGGCTTGAATGGATGTCCCGCGAGGTGCGGTCAGGCAGGGCCGATGGTCATTTGGTCGGCCTTGGGCTGCTTCGTTATCGGCTTTTTTAACTGCCGTTTTCTGGCAGGTTGTAGGTTCTTCCGCAGCCCGTCATCTGGGGATTGCAGCATGCACACAAGGGCGGATGAGTAGGCTCTCATCCATGCATAAGCAGGTGAGACAATAGGCTGATTTAAGAAGCTGTTTAACTGACCTTGCCTGCCATGAAACTCTATCGTGCGCTATCTGTCTTCCTCCTTGCCTCCATTGTGCTTCCCCTGGCTGCCATCGCGCAGCAGACGGGCTCCACCGGCAGTGCCAGCCCGACCGCCATCAGCACCCAGCAACCAACGGTGGAGCTGAGGTACATGATCGCTTATCAAGGTGTTTTTCCCACAGTTGTTGGTGGCACCACGGGGGAGGACACGCCCATGATCGGAGAGATCCGGGTGTTTAGCGCGGACTTCTTGCCGCAAGGTTGGCTGGCCTGTGACGGTGCTGTGGTCAATACCGCTACTTATGGCCCCTTGGGGGCAATTCTCGGTAATGCTTTTGGCGGTGATGGCGTCACGACATTTGCGCTGCCAGACCTGCGGGGAAGGGTGCCAGTCGGGACCAGTGCCACCCGCCCCTTGGGTTCAGTGAGCGGAGCCTCCTCCGTCACGCTGGATGGCACTACTCTTCCTTCTCATGCCCATGCAACGACGGATGGAGCTACAGGTGTCACGGGCGGCAGCGCGCCCATCACCCTCCGTCAGCCTTCGCTGGCTCTCACCCATCTGATCTGCATCGCTGGAGTTTCCAATTACATGGGAGAAGTGCGGCTGTTCGCGGGCGATTTTGCGCCAGGAAGCTGGGACATTTGCGATGGGGAGATCGTGACCGTTGCAAGTAATCCGATGCTGTTTTCCATCTTGGGGACCAACTTTGGTGGGAATGGCACCACGAACTTTGCCCTGCCAGATTTTCGAGACCGTTCGATTCTTGCCTATGGGTTGGGCGCGGGACTTACCGACCGCCCTTTTGCCAGCGTTTTGGGGCAGGAGTCGGTGACGCTGACGGCGGCCAATCTGCCTCCCCATGTTCACACTACATCGGATCTGGACACGGGGTCCATGGGTAGTGCTGAGGCGGTCAGCCTGATGCAGCCCTCCTTGGCGATTACGGCGGCTGTGGCAACAGCGGGCATTTTCCCGTCAGAGCTATCCTATCCTGATGGTGTTTTCATCGCCGAGATCCGGTTCTTTGCCTTCAATCACACTCGCCTCAGCAATGTCTTTTCGGACTTCTGGCTACCTTTGGACGGTAGTCTCCAGAGCATCTCTATTTACACGGATCTGTTTACTCTCATCGGCACGACGTATGGTGGTGACGGCGAATCCACCTTTGCCTTGCCAAACATGACGGGCCGTCTGGCCCAGGGGCTGACGGCCTCGCCTGTTCCTGGCAATCTGACGGGCAACGAAACTGTTGTCCTCAGCAGCGCCCAGATGCCTGCACATACGCATACGCTGGATGAGGTTGAAGGGATTGCAGTGGTCGGTGGTCCTTTGGGTGATGCGCTGTCCGGTGGCGAAGCACCTGGAAGTGATGGGGCGACTTCCATCGGGACCTACAGCCAGATCCGCCGGGGAGGATTCATGGCGGAAAACGGTTACCTGGTTTTCCCAGGTCTGCTGGAGGTGGATGTGGCGGCTCCTGTGGTGACCGCCGCGACTTCCTCGGGCCTGTGGAAGGAGGGCGCTGGGGATCTCTTCCTCCTTGCCCGCAGCGGCACCACGGTTCCGGATTTGCCCGGCACCCAGTTTGCCACTGCGCTGCCGGATGTTCCGGGCATTTCGGATGAGGGTGAAGTGAGTTTCCTTGGCAATTTAGTCGTGGGTGCTGGCGGTGTGACTGCGGACAATGACACGGGCTTGTGGAGCGAATTGGGTGGCGGACTGAGCCTGCTCCTCCGTGAAGATGACGCCGTGCCTGGGCTGGCCGGTGTGCGCGTGGGCAAATTTGCCAGCGGCATCTATGCAACCGCCACCACCAGTCCCACGACAGGCGAGGCGGTCTTCCCTGTAACCTATCGGGGATCCAGCACGGCCACCGCCCTGCTGCGCAGCAGCATCAGTGGCAGCACAGTGACGGTCTCTGTGGTGGCGCAGGAAGGCACCGCTGCTCCAGGCACCGCCGGGACCTTTGCCAACATCGCAGGCAGCTACACGGACCCACCCCGCATGGATGCCCAGGGCAATGTGGTCTTTGCGGCACTGACCACCCCCGGCAGCAAGGAAGGCATCTGGTACCAAACCGTGGCCGGAGGCACGCCGAGCAAAGTGTTTTTCTCCGGTGAAACAGCCCCAGGCACGGGTGGCGCGACCTTCAACCGGCTACAGCGCCCCTCCATCGGCAGCAATGGGTTCATCACCTTCCGTGCTTCTTTGAATCTGAATGGAGACAATGTCACCAACACTCGCAATGACGGCATCTGGGCCGGAAATGCGGCAACTCCGGGAACCATCACCTGCGTACTGCGCCGTGGGGACGGGATCGGGGTGGTTTCCAACCTGCCAGTCGGAGCCCTGGTGGGCAATCCCTGGGGCGGCTGGCTGAGCAACAGCAATCTGGGTGCCTGGAAAGGCTGGCTGGACGTGAATGGCGACGGCACCAGTGCTGCTCCAACGGATGTGCATGCCATTTACACCAACCTGTCAGGAGCCATGCAGATGGCCCTAGGAGTGGGCGATGCAGCCCCAGGAACGACCGGGGCAACCTTCAGCGGTTTTGACCTGCCG
>DMMK01000358.1 GCA_003453085.1 Verrucomicrobiales bacterium | reverse complement strand
CGGAGGTGTTCAGGCTGTTGCTGATGGCGGAGGTGATGACCAGTGGGGCATCGGTGTTGTTTTGAATGATGTTCAACTCCGGGCTGATGGCGGCGATGGCGGGGCTGGGGCGCAGGATGTTCGTCTCAATCCGCGTCGTGTTCGCTCCCACCGTGCTGGAGATCAGGATGGCCCCCGTAGTCAGGGTGGTGGCGGCATCACCATCGGTGATCAGCGTGGTCTGCGGTTGGGCGAAGCGCAGGCTATCGGCTGTGGCATTGGCGGTCAGAGTCGTCGTGAGGATGCCTGCGGTGATGTCCGCGTTGCCACTCAGGCTGGTAGCGGTGGAGGCCGTGTAACTGCTGACGGTGGACAGTTTGACGATGGGGCGTGTGCTGCCTGCCAGCGTGCCGGTGGCGGCCCATTCATCACCATTCACACTGTCGCGGATGAAGGCAAACGCACGCCCGTTGTTGGTGAGGAGCGTGTTGTTGGTGCCGGTGGTGGTGAGGGCGCTGCTGCCAGTTGGGATGTCCAGCCCGAGGATGCTGGCGAAGGTGCGCGTCAGGCTGCCAAAGGTGACGGTGAGACTGGTTGCACCATGGGTGTTGAGCTGAATGTTGGAAAAGCCCGTGGTCGTCAGGGCTCCATGCGTCTGCGCATTTTCGGCACCTGCTTTGCCAGTGAGTTTGAGCGTGCTATTGGTTAGGTTTAAGGCTGCTGCCGCCACCCCATTGTAAAGGATGTTGGTGGTGGGGGAGGTTGCTGCTGAAAAGTCCAGATGCACGGTGCCTGCCGTGGGCGTGACAGCACCGGTAAAAATCTGTGTGCCCGCAAAGGTGAGTGTGCCTCCCCCATCTTTGTTCACCACGTTGGTGCCGGCATTCAAACGTCCTTGGATGGTGATGTCGCCGTTGCCTCCGAAGGTGCTGGTGACCCCGGAGTTGGCTGCGGAAATGATTTCTGTCGTGCCGCTGGCCGCCTTGAACAGCAGCGTGCCCGATTCACTGTTGATGCGCATCGGCTGGCTGGCCGTCACCACCCGGGTGATTTCATTGTTGCTGTTGGCATTGACCAACGCGCCACTGCCGTTGTAGCCCAGGCCATTGATGATCAGCGGCTCATCCAGGCTGATGCCGCCTGCCAGTCTCAGTGTAGCATCTGCCAGCACGGTTGTGTTTCCAGCCGTGGTGCCCAGGGCCATGGCATGGGAGATTTCCACCACCCCGCTGCCGATTTGGGTGGTGCCGGTAAAGGTGTTGGCTCCTGTCAGCACCGTCTTGCCAGTACCATTGAAATACAGAGAGAGAACACTTGCGGCGTTGTTTTCGATCACGGAGTTCACGGTCAGCGTGCCGGTTTTGGAAAGGTTGCTCAGCCATAGTTGCCCAGTCCCCGTCCCGGCCCTCAGCGCCCCGGCGCTGCCGACGACGCCCACGTCCAGGCTCATGGCATCGCGGGTGAGCTGGATGCCGCCCGTGCTGCCCAGTCGCAGTACATTGCCCGAGCCGATGTCCACTGTCCGCGCCGTGGTCGCATCGTTCATGGAGATGGTATTGATCTGATACGTCCCGGTCCCCCCTGTGATGTTCCCTGTGGAAGCGCCGCTGATGCCCACATCGGCCGCGACTCCGGCGTTGGAGAGCAGGCTGTCGGTCACATATTCAGCACTGCCCATAAAGGCGGTGAGTTTGCCCCCGGAGGCCTGCATCCAGGCCCCATGTCCAGAGGGATTGACCAGGGTTGCCCAAGGGCCCACGAACCCATCTGCCATGGTGGTGGAAATTGTTCCCGGTTGGCTGGTGGTCAAGGTCAACGAAGCCGGGCTGGTGCGCACGATGTTGCCCAGGCTCACATTCATGTTGCCGCCGAAGCCTGCATTGAGGACGAGATTTGACCGTGTGCCCGAGATGGCCAGATCCCCAAAACGCTGGGTGTTGTCCGTGAAGTCCTTGCCCTGAAGAATGAAGGTGGCTGGGGCTGTGGTGCCGCCGATGAGGCTGAGGCTGCCGGGCGTGGCCAGACCATTGTAGAGCATGTCTGCCTGCGGTGCGGTCGGGGCGGCGAAGTTCAGAATTGTCACCCCGGCTGCTGTGGCCCCGGCGCGACCGATGATGGTGGAGCCGCCATAGGTGCTGGTGCCATTCAGCGTCACCACGCTGTCTGTCGAAATGGAAAAACGCTGAAAGCCAAAGTTGCCGCCACCATCAGTGATGGCTCCGTTGATCACGGTGTTGAGGATGTTGCGGTTGGTATAGAGGGCGGCTTCTTCGCTGAGGGTGATCTGGCCATTGAACTGTATGTTGCTGCCGTCCACCCGGATGGCTCCATTGCCCTGGCCATTGCCGCCGATGGTCATGGGCACAGTATAGGTATTTCCTGCTCCGCCTGCGGCCAAGACACTGCCAGACTGTACGACGATGCGCTCCATGCCATTCACCGTATTGCTGCCTGCCAGCAGCAGGAAGATGCCATTGATGGAGGAGCGGCTGTTGACGTTGAGCACGCCGGTCAGGTTCGGATTGGCCGTGGAAAAGCGGATGTATTGAAAGGCATTGATACGCGTTTCATCCTTGCGCTGAAGTGTGAGGCCATTGCCGACCAGCACTGAATTGAGATTGATAAACAGCACGCCGGAACTGCCGCTGGAGGTGTTGTTGGCAGCCTCAATGATGGCGTTGTCTGCAAACTGAATCGTGCCGCCGCCGATGGTGTAGGCGCTGGTCACAGGCAGGTCCTGCATGGTGGAAGTACTGAAGGGGTTAAAAACCATGCCGCCCACCTTCACGGTACCTTCCACCGTCAGCGTGCCCCCTGTCTTCGACGCACTGCTGCCAAAGGCGGCGATGGTGCTGCCAGAGTTATCCCAGGCAGCGTTGCTGCTGCCATTCCACCAGTTGGTGTTGGTCAGATTCCAGGCACCGCTGCCGTTTTGGACACCGGTCGTCACCGTGTCGGCATCCCAGGTGAGCTGGGCGGGCAGCGAGCTGCAGGCTAACATCAGCAGGCCAAAAAACAGGGGCAGGGGAGATGAAGCTTTCATGGTGCAGGAGAGTCGCCGCCCGCGCCGGGCCGTGGACTTCCTGCACCATGAGGTGCCTGTTTTTGGCTTCAGTTTCGGGGGGTGCTTACTAAGTTAGCTTGGCCTGTGCCAAGACCCTGCGTCCGGCCCGAAGTGGGCACAAACGGATGGATTTCCATCTCCCGAGCATGTGCTCCGTTTTACAGCTTGATGCTGAAGGCATCTTTGTCCGTGACGCTTTCGGCAAATCCCACCAAAAGCTCGATCACTTGCTCCACATCCCGGAGGTCGGCCATCTCCACCACGCTATGCATGTAGCGCAGCGGCAGGGAGACGAGGGCGCTGGGGATGCCATGCTGCTGGGTGAAGATGACGTCCGTATCTGTGCCTGTGAAGCGGGAGGAGGATTCATGCTGGATGAGCATCTTTTTTTCCTCGGCTACGACCATCAACCGCTTTACCACTTCGGGATGATTGGCGCTGCCATGGGTGAGGCTGGGGCCGCCACCCAGGGTCACTTCGCCATGTTTTTTCACATCCACATTCGGGGTGTCCGTGGCGTGCGTCACATCCAGCACGATGGCCACATCCGGCATCAGCCGATGCGCAGCCATCTTGGCCCCATTGCCACCGATCTCTTCCTGCACGGCATTCACCGCCATCACGGAGGCGGGGAGGCGGGTCTTGCGCTTGCTGAGCCGGGCCACGACTTCCGCGATGATGAATCCGCCGATGCGGTTGTCCAAAGCACGGCCCACCAGGCGATGCGCGCCGATCTCCTCCACCGTGTCTGAATACACTGCGGGGTGCCCCACACGGATGCCTGCATCGCTGACCTCGCCCGCGCTGCGTGCGCCGATGTCAATCCACAGCTCATGCACCTTCGGCGCTTTTTCATTGTCCCGATCTTCACGGATGTGAATGGCGATGTTGCCGATGATGCCGCGCACCGTGCCTTTGTCTCCCAGGATGTCCACGCGGCGGCCACGTGCCGTCGCCACATCGCTTCCACCCACGCGATCCACGCTGATGAAACCTTCCTTGGAGATGTACTTTACCATGTAGCCGATCTCGTCCGCATGGGCTTCAAACATGATCTTCTTTGGCTTCTTGCCCTTGCCATCCAAGGTGGCCCAGGCCGTGCCGTAAGCATCGCTCTCCACACGGTCAGCAAACTTGCCCACATACCCCGCCCACTTGCGCTGACCGCGTACTTCAAAACCCGTGGGGCTCGGCGTGGAAAGGAGATCAAAAAGGAAAGTCTTAGAGGCGGTGGTCATGATGAATGAAGAGGTGTTACGTCTGTAAACGAGGTCTCAGCCGGAGCAAGCCGGAGCCAAGCGCGAATGATGGGCCTATCTGCCACGCTTCACTTCGGTACTACCGCCACGTAATTGCGCACGGTGCTCCATCCTGGGCGGCTGATTTCCTGGTTCTCTGTTTGCCGGACGTAGAGCGCGGTGGAGCGACCGCCGTCGAAGTTCAGCGCCCGCTGCACCTGCATGCCGGGGAGCAGACCATCACTGGCCAAAAGTTCTCCCAATCCTGCCAAAGTGGTGCTGCGGACGGTGCCCAGGGCCCACAGGCGCTGACCGTCTGTGGCGATGAAGCTGCGGGCTGCGAACTTGGTGCGGTTCAGCGTGGGCAACGGCTGTCCTGAATCTACCAGTCGGGGCCCGGCCTGAAGCATCTGAGTTACGCCTTTTTCGCCTAAAAACTCGGAATTCCACACGAGATAAGGCTCCTGCCCAATGACCACCATCGCCCCTGAAACGAGGCTGCTGCGCATGAATTGGCCAGTCGTGCGTCCATCGGCGATCATGAGGCCCAACGTGGAGAAGTCTGGGTGGAAAAAGCCTCCGTTCACGCCGGCGATGGCGCCAGCCTGGCGCATGGTTGACGCCAGAACTTGGCCGCCTGCATGCGCCGTGGGCTGGTCCAGCACCCGTAGGGCACAGCGCTGACTGTCAAAGATAACCACACTGACCTCGGCGGTGCCTTCGGCACTGCGAGCGGTGAATTCATAAAACTGCGCCCCCGATGCCAACAAACTGCTGCGCACTGTCGATGCCTGCTGCCATAAGGCGGAAGCCCGAGGTTGTGCGATTGGCGTGGGTGCAGAGCTTGCCGACGGCGCTACGCCAGGTTGAAAAGTCGGAGGTGTGGGAGCTGTCTGAAACTCTTGCTGAACACACTGGGTGAGACACAGGCTAGCCAGGAGGAGAAAAAGACGGGCTTTCATGGGGGTGATGCCATCAAGCCTGGAGGGCTGAATGGGCATACACAATGAGAGCTTCCGGGCTGCTTTGTAGCCATTTTTGCATGGACTCCAGGGCATGGGCACGGTGGCTGAGCTGATTTTTAGTCTCCGCAGGCAGCTCTCCAAAAGTTTGATTGTATCCCTGCGGCGTGAACATGGCATCATAGCCAAAGCCGCCGCGACCACGCTCAATCGTGCTGACATGGCCTTCGATCGTACCGTGAGTGACGTGCAGCACTTCACCGTCTCTGATGAGTGCCAAGGAGCAGCGGAAACGGGCTGAGAAGAACTGGCCAGGATTGGTGCTCACGCGGCGCAGCCGGTCTTTGAGGAATTTCCGGTTGTCCGCATCCGTCGCATCTTCTCCCGCATAACGGGCAGAACGGACGCCTGGTTCCTTGTTCAGGATGTCCACCTCGAGCCCTGAATCATCGGCTAAGATCAGCATGCCGGGGCAAGCTTGGCTGCCTGCCTGGGCTTTGATGATCGCGTTCGCCTCGAAGGTGCTGCCTGTTTCTTCAGGCTGGGTAATACCTGGATGGGAGTGAAAGTCTTGAACGTGCCATTCCGGCCCAAGCATGGCCGAAACTTCCTGAGTTTTATGAGCATTCGAGGTGGCAAGCAACAGTTGAGGCATAGCTTAGATGTAAGTGAAGAGATTAATGCAGGAATGACAGGCGAGCAAATTGACAAATCTTTACTGTTGATTGGTTAATTTTACCTGATTAGTAAAGAATTGATGGATAACCAACTCAGGATTTATTGTCTAATAATTATATTAATCTATACTTAGATGTAATGCTTGAGTCGTGTGGGTTTAGGAGAAGCTTAGGTTGCTTGAAGACTGACGAAAGCCCTTTTTTCAGTTCGGCGGTGTTTTGAATGCACACGCTAGACGACCCAAAACGCTACGATTCCCAATGGAGAATAGTCGCTTCCTCAGCGCCAAGCATGCGGCTCGCTCGGATTTTCCTTTGACCCCACACCCCCGCACGGCTAAAACGCCGGCTCTTATACACCTCTTCCGCCGCCGACGACCCCCTACCTTG
>DMMK01000707.1 GCA_003453085.1 Verrucomicrobiales bacterium | reverse complement strand
GCGCAGGATGTTGGGGTGCTTGTCTGCATTGAACCGCCAGGTTTGCAGCGGCACGGCTTCATACTGCGTTTTTTCCACAATGCGGGCTGGCGGGAGCAGATGCACCGTCACGGGCTGCTCGTTTTTCGTGTTAAAACAGGGGATGGAAAACGGATAGCGGCGGGCATTGTCTTCGCCTTCCGAGCGGAAGCGGGTTCCCAGAATGATCTCCACAGGGACATTCTCCAGCAGCAGATCCTGCAGCTGCGAACGCGGCTGCAGGGCGGGGATGACCACCAGCTGCTTGCGGGGGTTGCGGGCGTTGATGCTGCTGACGATGGCACCAATGGCCTCCCGAACATCATCTCTGACTTTTTCGATGGATGTGGGGCAGTTGGCGGGATCCGTCAGCGCGGTTCGCATGGCCGTGCGCAGCCCCATGGGCAGGGAGGTCAGCGAGGGGAAACGGTCGGGATTGTCCCCGGCGTAAGTTTTGCCCGTCAGCATCAGGAACATCAGTTCACAGACCTGGATCACTAGGCGTGCGCCCGTGCTTGCATCGCTCTCGGTCGCTGAAAGCCCGTAGTCGTAGATCCGGAGCTGGAGAAAGGTATCCTCAAGCGTGGTCATGACGACGCGGTCCAGCCGCATCTGTGAAACTAGGCGCTGATACTTTTTCAGGTGCAAAAGATCATCCAGGAGCTGAAAAACCAGGGAAAACACCATGGCAGGCTGCAGAGGCCCCCGGCGACGGATGTAATCTTCGATGAACTCGCCATCGTTGAGATTGCTGGTGTAATAAACAAGTCCTTGATCCTCACCGACATCCCGGATGCGCATGAAGGAAGCGCCACGAATTTCGGAAGCTTCCTTGGCCCGCTCGAAGGCCGATTTTTTGGCCACGGAATCCAGGGTGCGACCGCTGCGCAGGATGTGCAGTTCCACTAGGCGCTTGATCGACGCATCGAAGGCCAGGAAAACCACTTCATCGGGTGAACGCACCAGCCCTACCGGTTCTCCACCGGCACGGCGAGCGATCATGAGATGACCAAAGCTTTCGATTTCAGGGACCATTTCAGCAGACGATGAAGGGAGAGCAGGACCGTAAAAGGAACATTCTGCGGAAGCTCAGAGTGAGCCAGATTCGAAAAGAAACGGAAGCAAAATGCTATTCACTGTAAGGCAATCGAACATTTTGGCAAAAAAATTCCAGTAAATCTAGTAATTAGAAACACAGAAAGCTCTAAATTTATGGATTTTAATAAAAATAAGACCCTCAAGCGCGGTTTTCGCTCCACCTACGATTCAACATTTCACCTTTAGCGAGAGCGGGTCATCAGACAATAAAGCCCGCCTGACTGCCCAACCTTGCCGAAAATGCGTTTGCTCCTGGTTGCCCAAGGCTGCATATCTGCGCCATCTGTCTCCCCCCATGCAATTCGTTTTCCCTACCACTCTTCAACTTGGTCATGAGCACAGCGATGGGTTTCACCAGGAGCTGCTGCGTGGGCTGACCCACAAGTTGAACAATCTTTTGGCGGTCATCCAGGGATTCAGCAGCCTGATTTTGATGACGGATGACCTGGATCCGGGCGTGGCAGAAAACATGCAGCACATTCGTGAAGCCTCCGTCGGTGTCTCCGCCCTCAGCGAGCGCATCCGCTCCGCAGGTGGCTGCGCCAAACTGACCCTGCAGCCTCTTAGCCTGAATGAGTATCTGAGCGTGGTGGAAGGCGCTCTTTTGGAACCCTTCACCAAGAACGGCGTGCAACTGGAAGCCGATGTGCAGCAGGGGCTGCCGCCGGTGCAGGTGGACCCCACGAAGTTTAAGGACATCCTCCTCGAACTGCTGCGAAACGCCGCTGAAGCCGCAGGCAAGACCGGTGGCCGCGCCATGCTTAAAATCGCCGGCCCGGGTGTCATCACTCCGGTCGAGCAGCGCCGCGTGGACATCCTGGTCAGCAATACGGGCTCTCAGATCGCCCAGGACAAGCTGGCCGAAGTGTTCCGCCCATTCCACGGCTCCAAAAACAGCAACCATCTGGGCCTGGGCCTCACCATCGCCTCCATGCTGGCGCATCAGATGAATCTGCAGATCGGCATCGCCTCGGAGAACAACACGACGACGCTGTGGCTGAGCTGCCCCATCGCCTGATCTTTGCCTGAAGCAGAGATCACGCCCATTGCTTCAACCGCTCTGGGAAAGGACAGTCCGCACAGGCAGAGTCATCTTCCAGGCAGAAATCCTCGTAAACCTGGAGAAGGCCCTGGTGATGATGCAGCTTCTTTTGGAAGGCTGTGCCAAGCTCACTCTCCCCAAAGAGCCGCTGCACCGCCCGGCGGACCTTTTGGTTATCCAGCAGCGCGGGCAGTTCCAGATACTCCGCCCACAGGCGGGTGCGCTCCGGCATCAGCAGCGGGTAGGCCACATTGGCCAGCATCTCCTGCACCCGGGTTTCGCCAATGAGCGCCAGGGGCTTGGCGGATCCTTCCGCAAGCAGTGTGTAGTGGGTGGACCAAAAATCATGCGTGAGCGAAAGCAGTGTTTCACGCCAGCTCTCCTGGGACCAACGCCCTGCGTCCATCAGCGGCCCAGAAATATGAGGCCATTGCTTCAGCATCGCCACCAGTGCGCCTAACCGACGTTGCGGATGGTTCCCCGGCCGGATGGCGGCCAGCTTCCATTGCAAGGCCTGCTGGGGCTGAAGCCAGCGCTGGGCGGCATCGCGCTGCTGGGGGCGCTCACCTATTTCAAGCTGTGGCGCTACCTGTGGACCGAATGGTTCACCAGCGTGGACCACAAGAAGATCGGCATCATGTACATCGTACTGGCGCTGGTCATGCTGTTGCGCGGCTTCGCCGACGCGATCATGATGCGCCTGCAACAGGCGATCGCCTTCAACGGCAATGAAGGCTATCTCAATCCGCATCACTACGACCAGATCTTCACGGCGCATGGCGTGATCATGATCTTCTTCGTGGCGATGCCGTTCATCACGGGTCTCATGAACTATGTTGTCCCGCTGCAGATCGGCGCGCGCGACGTCAGCTTCCCGTTCCTCAACAATTTCAGCTTCTGGATGACCGCA
>DMMK01000494.1 GCA_003453085.1 Verrucomicrobiales bacterium | reverse complement strand
CATGAGGCCCCATGAGCATGCCGTAGCCGCCGGATTCGTTCACGGCCTTGACCACGAGCTTGTCGAGGTTGTCGAGGATGTAAGAGCACTCCTTTTCATCCACGCCGAGATGGGTGGGCACGTTCGGCAGGATGGGATCCTGATCGAGGTAGTATTTGATCATCTTCGGCACGAGGGCGTAGACCGCCTTGTCATCGGCGACACCGGTGCCGATGGAGTTGGCGAGGGCGACGTTGCCTTTGCGATAGGCATTGATGATGCCCGGCACACCGAGAAGGGAGTCTTTGCGGAAGACCTGGGGATCGAGGAAGTCGTCGTCGATGCGGCGATAGATGACGTGGACCTGCTCCAGGCCTTTGGTGGTGCGCATGAAGACCCGGTCATTGCGGAGGATGAGATCGCGGCCTTCCACGATGGGCACGCCCATCTGCTTGGCGAGATAGCAGTGCTCAAAGTAGGCGCTGTTGTAGATGCCGGGAGTGAGGACGACGAGGCCTTTGCGCAGTTTGGCCTGCTCCAGATCCCAGTATTCGATTTCGAATATATCTTTTTCGGGCAGCGGCTGCCAGCCACCGACGGATTCGCCGAGCTGCACCGTGGCAGCGGTCGATTCAGCGATGTCGGCGACGATTTTGGCGTCCTTCAGGGTGTCGCCAAAGCTGACGACGCCGTGGTTTGGCCAGATGGCGAAACGGGGGGCGGGATCGAGCATGGTCTGGCCGCTGGCATGACGCTGGAAGTAGGCAGCGTAGTCGTCTGCATACTGCTGAACGCTGGCGTCGAGGTCTGCGCCGATGAAGGAGGGGGCGCGCTTGGTGCGGATGCTGTGATCCGGCGTCAGCGGCCCACGAGTGCCAAAGTCAGCGACGGCTGGCAGATTGGCATAACCCACGGCTTCAGCACTGGCATTGAGACGGGCGATCTGGGGAACCCCCCGCTTCTGGGACACAGCCTGGCGCAGCTTGGCCAAGGCTTTGAGATCTGTTGCCGCTTCACCGGTGGCCAGAGGAGCCGCCGACTTCTTCGCTAGGAACTCTTCCGCCTGCGTGACCATCTCGATGTGCAGCTCATAGCTCTTGCGGGCATCGTCATCAAAGGTGAAGAGGCCGTGCTTCAGTAGCACCATGCCCTGGATGCCTTCGGCGCGCAGGTCGCGCCCGGCGATGAGATCCGCCACGGTCTTGGCCAGAATGAAACCCGGCATCACATAAGGGACCACAATAACACGGTTGCCGAAGACCTCCTTCACGCGGGCTTCGCCCTCGGCATTGCAGGTCAGGGCCGAAATGGCGTTGGCATGGCTGTGATCCACAAAGCGGAAAGGCAGGATGGCATGCAGGATGGCTTCGATGCTGGCCGCAGGAGCATTCGGGTTGGTCATCGCGGCGCGCTGCTGGAGGACCATGTCCGCGTCACTCATGGTCGCGAGCTTGGACATCTTGATGAGGGCCTCCTGGCGCACCGGGGAGAAACCTTCGCGCTCGATGGTGCCGAGGTCCCAGCCACTGCCCTTGACGTAGCAAAGCTCCACATCGTCACCGAAGAAGTCTTTCTCCGTGACTTTGACGGAGGTGTTGCCACCGCCATGGAGCACCAGGGCAGGATTTCGCCCGAGCAGGCGGCTGGTGTAGACGCGCTGGCCCAGCAGGTCGGTTCCAAAGGTGGCGGCTTCTGTATCGTTCCAAAGGCTTTGCATGGTCGGGGAAAGGGAGTGGCAGACTTCCGGTGGATGGGCCGGGGGCGCAAGGGGATTTTGGTCAAGGTCTTGCTCAGTGCACGACGAAATGCTGTTCACATGTATCGTCCTAGGTTGGGCACCTGCATGGACATAGAATGATATAAGATATCCCGGAGCTGCCGCAGGGTCCGCCGGGCGCTAAGGCTGTCCTGGCAGAGGACTTTGACCGTGAAGCCACCTGTGGAGAGGGGGCTGTGCCCCAAATAGACCTCAGGACTGTTCAGAGCCTCCAGTTCGGCGATGGGCAGTGACTCAGTCCCGATGACAAAGCAGCTCAAATAATGTGTTTGGGCATGCAGGAGGCGGAGGGAGTCCAGGCTGTGATCGTCGGGCGACAGCCGATAACGCTCCCTGGCGGCGAGTTTTTCGCCGGTCCAGACGTCCAGGTCCCAGAGGAGTTCGGCGTACTGGAAAATTTCGCCACTGGCGACACGACCCGGAGAAAGCCAGTCAAAGTAGAGCAGCCGACCACCAGGACTGACATGCAGTTCGGTTTTTTGGTGATAACGGGCCCCGGCCTGGGGAATGAAGGGCTCGGGGTAAAATTCCAAGAAAGCCCCAGACTGCACCGTGAAAGTTTGCTGCACCTTGGCAGGGCCGCCGCTGCGTGATTTATAAACGCGGCTAGCACTGGGAGTGGTGAGGACGATGGAAGCCCCCGTCTCGGCTACGACATTGAGTTCGATGACATCACCATCGAAAATTCCGGCGGTGGGATTGACGATGTTCACCACCAGGGCTCCCGCATCTTCATGAGGCTTGCTCAGGTGAAGCGGGGCGCGGAAGGATTGCTCTCGCAGGTAGGTTGGCCCTGCCGGGTAACTGGAGGCTGTGAGGTGGAGATGACCGCGCATGGGGAGGGACTCAGACGAAGAGGTAGTCGCGTTTGAGCCAGCCCAAAAGTTCGTCTTTTCCCTTTTCGGATTTCATGTCGGCAAAGATGAAGGGTTTGTCCCCGCGCATGAGCTTGGAATCGCGGGCCATGACATCAAGGTCAGCACCGACGTAGGGGGCGAGATCAATTTTGTTGATGAGGAGAAGGTCGCTGTTGCGAATGGCAGGACCGCCTTTGCGGGGGATCTTGTCTCCTTCGGCGACATCAATGACGAAGATGAAAACATCGGCCAGCTCCGGGGAATAGGTGGCGGAGAGATTGTCACCGCCGCTTTCGATGAGCAGCAGTTGCAGGTCGGGATGGCGTTTCTCCAGCTCAATGACGGCAGCCATGTTCATGCTGATGTCATCACGGATGGCGGTGTGGGGACAACCGCCGGTTTCGACGCCCATGACACGGTCGGCCGGCAGGATGTTCTGGCGGAGGAGAAACTCGGCATCCTCGCGGGTATAGATGTCGTTGGTGATGACGGCCAAGGAGTATTCCTCCTTCAGCCATTCGCAAAGGCGCAAGACGCACATGGTTTTGCCGGAGCCAACGGGGCCGCCGATGCCGATACGGAGAGGACGTGGGTTGCTCATGAGATGAAAAGTCGTTCGTTAGCGCGCGCATGGCGCATGGAGGCGATTTCGAGAAGCGGATTGAACCAGCCGATACGTTCGGCAGGGGCGGCGATGAGGCCTTCCAGATGAGGGGCCAAGGAGACCATGGCAGCACGGATGATGAGCTGGCAGCGTTCCTGCCCTAGGCGCATCAGCTTCATGGAACTGATGGCATAACCACTGATGCTTTGAAGGGAGAAGGCGCAAAGGGCAGCCGCGACAGGAAGATGGCGAAGTTCCAGAGCACAGGCGATGAGGTGATGGCAGGGAGCCCCGCTTTGTCCATAAGCTGCGAGGGATGGATCGGGATCGAGCTTCTGACCCAGCGACAGACGGCGTGAACCTAGCTGCCGACTGGCTTGGCGCAATTCCACTGCGAGTTTCCAAGCATCCAGTTCCTCATCCAGAAGGCGGAGATTTGCGTGATCACCGCATGCCGCAACCGTGTGGGCTTTCACCAGGAAGGGAAGCTCAAAGGCCAGCAGACCAGGAATGATCTGCTGCTGAAGGAAAGTTTCCAACTGGTCGGGATTTTTCACCGCGCCCCGCTGCACCAGTTCTTCCAAACCCATGGAATGGGCATAAGCTCCCGAAGGGAACTGGGAGTCGTTCACCTGCAAAAGCCAGGGCAGCCATTCAGGAAGCATGGGCGGTGACACGTAGGGGGTTAAAGACGACTTCGATCTCCTCATAGGCCCAGCCTTCTCGTTCGAAAAGCTGCAGAACGGCCACGTCATGGGTGATGCGGATGAGGCTGTCCACAACCTGAACTCCCAGATGAAGATTGCCGATCTTCCAGCCCATGAGGGCGGCCTCCTCCAGCGAGTCTGGACGGAGCTGATAAACGAGTTCGGGCTGCTGGCGCACGATGTATTCCGCCGACTCCGTCTGATGGATGACGCCGCCATGCCTGAGCG
>DMMK01000601.1 GCA_003453085.1 Verrucomicrobiales bacterium | reverse complement strand
GAACTGAAGGAAGAACAGCGCCAGGCCCTGTGGTGGCCTTTTGAAAAGCTGCACCAGGGACACAGTGCCAAGAGCCTGGACCTGCCCATCGCCCGCAGATTGGTGGAGTTGCAGGGGGGGCGCTGCGGATGTGAGGTCGTGAAAGGTGGCGGCCTGCGATTCTTTTTCACCCTGCCCAAGGGTTCTCCTGTGCCAGGCACCGTTGCATGAAGACGGACCCTCCCCATGCTCCAGCTTCGCCTGTTTCCGGCTCCTGGTTGAAGGGAGGCGGCGAAATGGGACGGCGCATGCGTGAGTTTGACTGGTCGCAGCACCCTTTGGGGCCTCTGGACTCCTGGCCGCAGAGCCTGAAGACGACCATCAGCCTGATGCTGAACTCGCGTTTTGCCATGTGGATGGGCTGGGGACCGGAGTTTTGGTTTTTCTGCAATGATGCCTACCTCCCCACCCTCGGCTTGAAAAAAGACTGGCTCGGGGAGCCTGCGACCCTCGTCTGGAAGGAAATCTGGCGGGATGTGGGACCGCGTGCGGAATCCGTGGTCAACTCCGGGGTGGCCACCTGGGATGAAGGGCTGCAACTGTTCCTGGAGCGCAGCGGCTTTCCGGAAGAAACATACCACACGTTTTCATACAGCCCCATCCCGGCGGACGATGGAAATGTGGGGGGCATGCTGTGCGTGGTGACCGAGGAGACGGAGAGGATCATCAGTGAGCGGCGGCTGAGCCTGCTTCGCGATCTGGCGGCTAGGCTCACGGGAGTCACCACAGAGGCAGATCTCTGTGCCGCCTTTCAGCATTGCATCCAGCAGGAGCCCAAGGATCTCCCCTTTGCCCTCATCTATCTCGCCCAGCCCTGTGGCGAGGAGACTCAACTATCCTGCTGCCATGGGGTGTCGCCCGGGCATCAGGCCGCCCCGGCCCGTCTTCGTTTTGGGGGTGAGGACAACGTCTGGCCGCTGGCCTGCCGCACGACCAGCCCCGCCATCCAGTGCCTGGAGGATTTGCAGACACGTTTTGAAGACCTGCCGGGCAGTGCCTGGGACAAGCCGTCATCCCGGGCTGCCATCATCCCCATTCTGCAACAAGGGGCAGACCAGTTGGCGGGGCACCTCGTCGTAGGGTTGAATCCTTACCGGCCGTTTGATGCTCCCTACCAGGGTTTTTTGGAATTGCTGGCGGGCCAGATTTCAGCGGCCCTCTCCAATGTCCGCGCCTATGAGCGCCAGATCCGCAGGGCAGAGGAACTGGCGGCCATAGACCGCGCCAAAACCGTCTTTTTCAGCAATGTCAGCCATGAGTTTCGCACCCCGCTCACCCTCATGCTGGGCCCCCTGGAGGATCTTTTGGGCCAGGCTGGAATGGGGGACAGCGGCAATGGCCGGGAACTCCTTTCGGTAGCCCATCGCAACGGCCTGCGGCTGCTGAAGCTGGTCAATACCCTGCTGGATTTCTCCCGCCTGGAGGCCGGTCGGCTGGAGGCAGCGTTTGAACCCTTGGACCTCGCGGCTGCGACGGCTGACTTGGCAGAAAGCTTTGCCCCGGCGATGAAAAGAGCCGGGCTCGACTTTCGCGTGGACTGCCTGCCGCTTCGGGAGCCGGTGTTTGTGGACCGGGATTTGTGGGAAAAGATCGTCCTGAACCTGATTTCAAATGCCTTCAAGTTCACGCTGGAAGGCAGCATCCGCATCAGCCTGCGAGATGGGCCGGAGACCGTCGAACTGGCCGTGGCAGATACGGGGGCGGGCATCCCGGAGTCCGCCCAGTCCAGCCTGTTCGAGCGTTTTTTCCGCGTCCAGGGAACGGAGGGCCGCAGCCATGAGGGGACTGGCATCGGGCTGGCCCTGGTGGCGGAACTGGTGAAGCTGCACGGCGGCACCGTGACGGTGGAAAGCCAGCCTGGCCTGGGCAGCACCTTCACCGTGCTCCTCCCCCGTGGCCGGGATCATCTGCCCCCGGAGCAAGTCCGGCCAGGTGTCAAACCCCATGCCCATCGGTCGGACGGGGCCTTCCTGGCCGAGACGGAACGCTGGCTGCCAGCAGACCTGCCTATCGAGCCCGCATCAGGGCCTGTTTTGGCCAACCCTGCCGCCAACCCTCGGAAACGCATTTTGCTGGCAGATGACAATGCCGACATGCGGGAATACGTGAGCCACCTGCTTGCCACCCGGTTTGAGGTGCAGACCGTGGCCGATGGGCAGGCGGCACTGGCCACCGTGCAAACTTGGCGGCCTGATCTGGTGCTATCGGATGTCATGATGCCGCGGCTGGATGGGTTTGGCCTTCTGCATGCCCTGCGACAGGACCCAGCCACCCGGACGATTCCCGTGATCCTGCTTTCGGCGCGGGCTGGCGAGGAGGCCCGTGTGGAGGGGCTGGATGCCGGGGCCGATGATTACCTGATCAAGCCTTTCGACAGCCGTGAACTGCTGGCCCGCGTCAGCACGCACCTGTCCCTGGCGCAGTCCCGCCAGGAGTCGGCACGGCAGGCCAGCCAGGCGGAAGAGCGCCTACAGCACATGCTCACGCTGCTGCCCGCGGGTGTGTACACCTGCGATGAGGAAGGGCAGATCACCTTTTTCAATCCCCGTGCGGCGGAGCTTTGGAAACGCACGCCCAATCTTAACGATCCCGAGACCCGTTTCTGCGGCTTTCATCGCATCCTGTTGGAGGATGGATCCTCCATTGCGCCGGAGCAAAGCCCGATGGCGGAGGCGGTGCTCCATGGGAAAAGCTTCCGCAATATGGAGGCGGAGGTAGAGCGCCCAGACGGCACCCGCTTCACGGCCAGCGTCAGCATTGACCCGCTGTGGGATGATCGGGGCCGCATCATTGGTGCCATCAATATTTTCCAGGATGTCACGGAATCCCGCGCGACGGCCAGCGCCCTGAAAAGGGAACTGGAGGACCGCCAGCGCGATGTCCGCCACGCCACCTTTCTCAGCGCCCTCAGCCAGCAGCTCAGCCTGCTGAACGATCCCCGGGACCTCCTGCGGGTGGCGTCTGAAAAAGTCGGCCAGCATCTCGAGTGTGACCGTTGCTGGTTTGTGGAGGTCGCAGACAGTTTCGAGTGGCTTACCGTGATGGAGGATTGGACCCATGAAGGGGCGCCCCGGCTGGAGG
>DMMK01000721.1 GCA_003453085.1 Verrucomicrobiales bacterium | reverse complement strand
TGGCGACGGTCTTGAGGTCGTACTGCTTGCCCCACTGGATGAGCTGGCGCGCCACGGTGCGCTGCTGCTCCATGCCATGGTCGTTGAGCTCGAGGTAAAAGTTCTCCGGCCCGAAGATGTCGCGGAACTCGATCAGGCTCTTTTCCGCCTCGTCCTTGCGGTCGGTCAGCAGGAGCTGGTTGATCTCGCCATTGAGGCAGCCGCTGAGGGCGATGAGGCCCTTGCTGTACTGGCGCAGCAGGTCCTTATCCAGGCGCGGCGTGTCGCCGAATTTGCCGTAAAGATGGGCTTCGGTGACGATGCGGGAGAGGTTTTCATAACCTTCGTTGCTGGAGGCCAGCAGGGTCAGGTGCGAGGAACTCTTACGTCCCTGCACCTCCTTCTTTTCATGCATGGAGCCGGGGGCGAGGTACACCTCACAGCCGAGGATGGATTTCACCTTGGCCTTCTTGGCCGCCATGTAGAAATCAATGGCCCCATACAGGTTGCCATGGTCGGTTATCGCCACCGCAGGCATCCCCAGCTCTTTCGTGCGGGAGACGAGGTCATCTATGCGGACCGCGCCATCGAGGAGAGAGTATTCGGAGTGGAGATGGAGGTGGACAAAGGAATCTGCCATTGGCCTGCCCAGCCTAGCCAGAAGACCGCACTTTTCTCGCCAAAAATGTTCCGGGCCGGAGATTCATCGCCAGCCCTTCTGGCAGCGGCCTCAGAGCTCGATTTTCATCGCCGGCGGCGGCTTCAGCTTGATCACGGGCTGCTCGCCGGAATCACCTTCATCCACACCCACGGGGACTGCCCGCAGAATGGGCGTACCGTCGTCATTCACCGGGCGGGCGCGCAGGATGGGCTTCTCCGAGTTGTAGGGATCGGAACCGAGGATGATGGGCTCCTGAAGGTGTACAGGCTCGATGTTGGCAAATTTGCCAGCCTCTGCCAGCAGGGCGGAATCCGCCGTCCGCGTGATGGCCTGATGGAAAGCCTGGAGATCGGCTGGCAGCCCTTCCCCAGTGTGGACGGGGCAGGTGGTGTTGAAGCTAGTGCCAGGGCGCAGATACTCGGAATAGGTGCTGCGGACGGAGCGCTCGACGCCATCGGGCCCCTTCACTTTGTCATAACAAAAATCGGTGGCGCGCAGACCGCTGACACGGCAGATCTCGATGCGTTCAGCCGTCTCTGGAGGATTGATTTCCTGGGGGGCGCGTGTTTTGACGGTGGCATTGATGATGTCCGTCCAGATCGGCAGGACAATCTTGTTGGAGAAAGCTCCCGGGTAGATGGTCTTCTGCTTGTCGAAACCCACCCAGACACCGCAGGTGACGGCCGAGGTGTAACCGAGGAACCAGAGGTCCTTCGACTCGTAATGCGTCCCCGTTTTACCGCCTGCTGGGAAGTCGCCCAGGCCATATTCAATGGACGGTGCGCCCGTGCCACGGTGCAGGGCCTCGGAAAGGCAGGTGTGGGTCTGGTAAGCGGCGATTTCGTCCATGGCGCGGACGGGCTGGAGGGTCTTTTCGTCGAGCTGGAAGACGGTGTTGCCACGGAAGTCGGTGATGCGCTGGATCAGGTGCTGCCTGGCCGGGCGTTTGCCCAGGGTGGGGAAGCAGGAGTAGGCCAGGCACATTTCATCCAACTTGGATTCAGTGGCCCCGAGGAAGGTGGAGGGGAACTCGCGCAGCTCGGTATTGATGCCGGCGCGTTTGGTGAAGTCGCGGAAGTCTTGCCGGATGCGGCCTCCTTCCAGGGCGACTCTTTCGCCCAGGCGGACGGTGGCGGAATTGTGAGAGCCGACCAGGGCCTCGCGGGCGCTGATGGGGTTGCGGGACCACTTCGGATCGTCCACTTCCATGCCCCACTCACCCAGAATCCCCGTCAGGCCGCCGATCATCACGCGGCGGTTGTCCAGCGGCTCATCCGCCAGCGGGGTCATGGGGAAGTAACCGGGCTTGGAAAAAGCGGCGGCGTAAACGAAAGGGGTGAAGGCGGTGCCCACGGGGCGGACGCCATCGGTGGCGCGGTTGTACTGGCTGTCAATGAAGTCACGACCACCCACCATGGCGAGGATGGAGCCATCGCTGTTGTCCATGACGATGGCGGCCCCTTGCAGGTACTCGGGCAGGGGGCGGGTCATCTCCGGCGTGAGCTGGCCCTTCATTTTTTTGCCGTGCCATTCGCCCAGGATGCCACGGAACTGGGTGTAGGTCTGGTGCGGGTAATTGGGGCGGGTTTCCACCTCGGCGAGGCGTTTTTTCATGGCTGTTTCGGCGGCCTTTTGCAGATCTTTGTCAATGCTGGTGTAGATTTGGAATCCGCCAATGGAGGCGCGCTCTTCACCGACCAGGGCGACGACTTCCTGCCGCACTTCGTCAAACACGTAGCTTAGCCTGGGATCGCTGATTTGCGGCGTGGTGACCATCGGCTTCAGCTTCAGGCGCTCGGCATCGTCACGCTCCAGGCTGCCTTCGATGACCATTCGCTCCAGCACGTAATTGCGCTCCTTGATGGCGCGCTCGGGGTGGCGGATGGGCTCGATGTTGTTCGGGCTTTTGATCAGGCCGGCGATGGTGGCACACTCCTCGATGGCGAGATCCTTGGCGTCTTTGCCAAAGTAGCCCTGGGCGGCGGCCTGGATGCCGTAGAAATTTTTGCCGAAGAAAATGCGGTTCAGGTACAGCTCCAGGATCTCGCTCTTGGTGAACTTGCGCTCGATCCGCTGGGCCACAAAGGCCTCCATGATCTTGCGTTTGTAGCTCTTTTCCATCAGGCCGAAGGTCTGGCGGGCGAGCTGCTGGGTGATGGTGCTGGCCCCCTGAGTGACTTCACCTGCCTTGAAGTTGAGGTAAACGGCGCGCACCAGACCGATGTAGTCCACCCCGTCATGCTGGAAGAAGCGGCTGTCTTCCTGGGCGGTCAGCGCATCAATGAAATGCTGGGGCACCTCCTTGATGGGGACGGGGGTGCGGTTCAGCACGTAGATGCGGGACAGTTCCTCGCCGTTGCGGTCATAGATGATGCTGGCCGCCTCCAGTTTGCGGATTTCCTCCAGGTCATACTGCTCCGCCTTTTCCCGCAGGGGAGCCACCACGATGGCATAGATGCCCAGGGCCGTCACACCCGCGAGAATGAAGAGCGCCATCAGGGCACTGAACCAGACACGCCGGTAGAAGGGGAGTTTCAGGCCGGACTCGCCGCGCCAGTTCGTCTGGGGTTTAGGTTCCAAATCTTTGCCGAACATGAGGAGATGCCCTTGATTGCAAGGGGTGGTAACCTAATGGCAGTGACGCCACCCCGCCACTTGTTTCCCAATGACCCCCCTGACGAGCATTTTGCATGACACCCTGGCCACCTCGCCCCAGGCGAGGCTGACCTTTGCAGACATCATGCAGGCAGCCCTTTATCATCCTGAACACGGGTATTATGGCCCGGGCCCTCGGCGCATCGGCCGCAGCGGTGACTTTTACACCGCCGTCTCCGTGGGGCCTCTGTACGGCCGGCTGCTGGGCAATCTGGCGCGGCAGGTGCAGGGGGAACTGGGCAACCCGACCGGATTTGCCGTCATCGAACAAGCCGCGCACGATGGGCAACTGGCCGAGGATGTGCTGGCCGCCACGGATTTCCCCTACTGGATCGTCGAGCCGAATCCACGCTATGAAGCGGTGCAGCGGCAGCGGCTCGCGTCTTTTGGCGAGCGGGTCCGCTGGGTGTCTGCGTTGGCTGCTTTGCCCCCGATTCCGGCCCTTTTTATCTGCAATGAACTGCCGGATGCCATGCCCGTCCACCTCGTCCAGTGGGATGGCACAGCCTGGCAGGAACTCTGGGTGCAGGCGGCAGGGGAGGCGCTGGAGTTTGTTCCAGGAACTCCTTCATCCAAGGCCCTGGCTACAGAACTCACCCGCCTACCGCAGGACCTGCCTGCGGGCTACACCACCGAGGCGAATCTGGCCGCGCTGAACTGGATGCAGGAGCTGGCAGGGGCTCCATTTCACGGGGCGGTTTACATCGCCGATTATGGTTTTGACGACCTGGAACTGTATGCCCCTGAGCGCACGACGGGTACGCTGCGGCGCTACAAAAAGCACCAGACGGATGACTGCGTGCTGGAAGATCTGGGGGAGTGTGATCTCACCACGCATGTCAATTTCACCCGCCTGACCGAAGTCGCCGAATCCGCCGGGATGAACCTCCGGGCCTACGAACTGCAAGGCCGCTTTCTGGGCAAGCTGGGCCTGCCTGTACTGGCCACGCTGGAGGGCAAGGTGGATGCCTCCACGCAGGCGCTTTTGCGGCAGTATCACTCCCTCACGCACCCGGCTTTCATGGGGCGTTCGTTTCGCATCCTGAGTCTGAACAAGCCGACGAGGGATTGAGCCCGTCTGAGGGCCATCGCCGGATCGGCTTCTCAGGCCAGGATGCCCTTCACCACCTGCCCGGGCTCGCCGTTGAGGATGGTCTCGGCGCGGCCGTTGCGTTTGTAGGTAAGCTTGTTCGCATCCAGCCCGAAGAGGTGCAGCACGGTGGCGAGATAGTCGTAATGATGCACCACCTGGTCCACGGCATTGAGGCCCCATTCGTCGGTGGCTCCGTGGATGTGGCCTTGTTTCACGCCGCCTCCGGCCATCCAGATGCTGAAGCCGTCGGTGTTGTGGTCGCGGCCGGGTTTCTGATTGCCCCGGCCCTGGATCACCGGCAGGCGGCCCATTTCACCGCCCCAGAAGACGAGGGTGTCATCCAGCATGCCGCGTGATTTCAGGTCCTTCACCAGCGCAGCGCTGGGCTGGTCATTGGCGGCGCAGCGACGCTGGAGGGCTTCGTTGATGTTTTCATGCATGTCCCAGGAGTAATCCCAGATCTGCACAAAGCGCACGCCACGCTCCACCAGACGGCGGGCGA
>DMMK01000129.1 GCA_003453085.1 Verrucomicrobiales bacterium | reverse complement strand
CAAGTGCTCATTCCAGTAGTCCCAAGTGTGGCCACCTGGGAACTCCTCATACACATGCGGGATGCCTGCTTCCTCTAATTGATGATGCAAAGTGCGGTTGTGCTCGATGAGGATGTCATCGCTTCCACAGTCAAAACGCAGTGGCGGAAGTCGGGTGGCGTTTTGCTTCAGGCACTCGAAAACGGACATCGGCTCCTTTTCCGCGAGCACAAACTGGGCGGCAATCTCCTCCACAAATCCCTGCATGTGGGCGATGTCGGTACAACTGCTGTGGGCGCTGATGGCGGCGAATTTCTCCGGATGCAGTGCACCCAGGCGCATGGCCCCGTATCCGCCCATGGACAGCCCGGCGATAAAACGGGGCGCACGGGCGACCCGTGGATCCACCAGCGTTGCCGCCGCAGGAACTTCCTCCACGATCCATCGTTGATAATCTGCATCGGCGTGGCTCGCATAGCCGCTGCCATCGCCCCAGAGGCCGTCAGAGGGCATCGCCAGCATCATCGGCGGCAGCTTTTCCTCGGCGATCAGGCGATCCAGCACGCGATGAGCGCCACCTTTGAAAAGCCAGGCCCAATGGCTGCCGTACACGCCATGCAGCAAAATGACCAAAGGCAGCGGCCCTGCGGAAGCCGCAGGCGGCACATACAGGCTAATATCCGCCCGCCGCTTCAGTGCGGCTGATTTGACAGTGACAAAGGAAACGCCCTCAGGGGCAAACTCCGGCTGGGAGATCTCGATGGTACGAAAAGGCATGCAGTGACGACCATTAAACACAAACCCACGGGTCCGGCAATGCCCGGCAGGGGCCTGGTCCCAAAAGGGGACCAAGCAAAAGGGCCTCTCGGAAGCACGTATTTTCACGGACCCTCCATTCAGCCCTTCCACCTTATGTCTTCATCGCCAACCACCAGCCGCCGCACTTTCCTTTCCCAATCCCTCCAGGCCGGTGCCGCACTGGCCGCCGCACCCTGGGCTGCCAGCGCGGCCTCCCCTGCCGTCACCGTTTTGGAAACTCGGGTCATCACCCGTCAGCCACAGTTTTACCACGGTTGGCCCACAGTGGCCCGCCGCCAGAATGGCGAGCTGTGGGTGGTCTGCTCTGGCGGGCGTGAGGAACACGTGTGCCCCTTTGGCCAGGTGGTCGCCATGTCTTCCCGCGATGATGGAGCCTCCTGGACGCGTGCCCGTGTGCTGCATGATGGGCCGATGGACGACCGCGATGCCGGAGTGCTGGAGACCGCCAAAGGCACTCTGCTGGCCACCACTTTCACCTCCCTGGCCTATGAGCCTAATTTGGAAAAGCAGAGCAAGTTTGCCGAGCTGGGACCCAAGGGCTGGAGCACCACCAAGATGCCGGAAGGCGAATACGCCATGTGGAAGGCCACTCAGGATTTCATGACCCCGGAACAACGCAAGACCGCCCTGGGCGAATGGGCCCTGCGCTCCACCGATGGCGGCATCTCCTGGTCTGCCCCCATCCCCACGGTGGTCAACAGCCCGCACGGCCCCATCCAGCTCAAGGATGGTCGCCTGCTCTACCCCGGCAAGCAACTGTGGACCGAGGAGAAAAAGATCGGCGTTGCCGAATCGAAGGACGATGGACTGACCTGGCAGTGGCTGGCCGAGATCCCTACCCGCAAAGGTGACTCGACAGTGAAAGACTACCATGAACTGCATGGTGTGGAGGCAGCGGATGGCACCCTCATTGTCCACATCCGCAATCACAGCGCCACGAACAAGGGAGAGACCCTGCAAACGGAATCCAAGGACGGCGGCAAGACCTGGAGCGAGCCCCACTCCATCGGCGTCTGGGGCCTGCCCTCCCATCTGCTGCGCCTGCGCGATGGGGGCCTGCTGATGACTTACGGTCACCGCCGCAAGCCCTTCGGCAATCAGGCCCGCCTGAGCCGCGACAACGGCCAGACCTGGGGCGAAGCCATGATCATCTCCGGCGACGGCATCGGCGGTGACCTCGGTTACCCCAGCACAGTGGAACTCGCCGATGGCACCCTCCTCACCGTCTGGTACGAAAAGATGCAGGAGCCCAAACACGCCGTCCTGCGCATGGCGAAGTGGAAGGTGGGCTGAGAGATCACCTCATGGGCCGGGAGCAATCGCTCCCGGCCCTTTTAGTTAGGCCGGTTTCGTCGCATCCGGGTGGAATGCCTTGGGTTTCAGAATGACAGGCCAGCCGGGTGGACGAGCAGGTTTGGAAATCACCTGAGGTTTGCCCACACTCGCTGCCAGCACCATGAGCAGGAGGCTGGTGGCAATGATGGTGGCCAGGGCCAGGGGCAGGCTGGCCCACTCCGCCACCAGTCCGATGAAGGGCGGGCCGATGAGAAAACCCAGATAGCCCAGGGTGGTCACCGTGGCCATCGCTGGGCCCGAGGCGACACCGGGGGTATTGCCCGCTGCGCTGAAGACCTGCGGCACCACGGTGGCAAAACCGGCTCCCACCGCTGCGAAACCGATCAACGCGGTGACAGGATGTCCCCCCAGCAAAGCCAGGGTGAGACCTGTGGCCGCCAGAAAGCCGCTCCAGCGCACCAGATTCACCGGTCCCACATGCTGTGAGAGGCGATCCCCCCCAAAGCGCCCTAGGGCCATGGCAATGGAGAAAGCGGCGTAGCCGGCTGCGGCCACGCCTTCCGTCGCGCCCGTGATTTCACGCAGGAAGACCGCGCTCCAGTCCGCCATCGCGCCTTCGCCAATCATGACGCAGAAGGCCACCGTGCCCAGCACCAGCAGTCGACGTTTTTCCGGTCCCCAGGAAGGCAAGGCCCCCTCCACAGGATGCTTCCCAAGGATGGGCAGCTTTTCGGCCGCCTGAAACAGACGTGGAAAGGCCAACCAGCCTCCGACCCCGCCCAAAAGAGCCGCCGCCAGGGCATAATGGGCCTCTGGAGAAAGCCCCAGCGCTGCCAGTCCCCCGCCCAGGCCAGCCCCTGCCAGGCCGCCGAGACTGAACAGGGCATGGAAGGAGGCCATGATGGGCCGGGGATACGCCTTTTCCACCAGCACGGCCTGGGCGTTCATGGCCACGTCCAGCGCGCCGTGCGCCGCCCCGAAAGCCAAGAGCGCCAGCATGAAGGCCGTAGCATTCGGTGCCAGGGCCAGCAGAGGCAGGGCCAGGCAGTACAGGACCGCCGCAATCTGGCAGACGCGGTGGCTGCCA
>DMMK01000128.1 GCA_003453085.1 Verrucomicrobiales bacterium | reverse complement strand
TCTTCGCATCCACCGCAGATGTGATTTTACCCGTGAACGTGGAGTTCGAGGCCGCAATGGTCATCTCTAGCTTCGCCTTTGCATCTCCCAGTTCGTCCGTCAGTAAGGCTTCGTACTGCCCGGCAAAACCCTCCACAAACAAGGTGCCTTTGACATAGATAAAGCTGTAATTCGCCGATACCCCGCCGCCGGGGGTAATGGGATAGCTGCCAGCCGGGCTGGTGCCTTTGGCGGTGGTCTTGCCCACAGGGGCGACAGACATTGCGGCTTCGACTGTGTCCGCCCCCAGCAAACCCTGATAGGCCAGAGCCAGCACCGGATTGGGCTGTGACACCAGCTTGCGCTGAAAATCAGGAATCACCGTCAGCGGAGCTTTCGTGATGATCAGCATGCCTGTTCGCGTGATTCCTCCTGCAACCGCCTTGACCGGATACTTGCCCGCCTGCGTGGGGGGCGTGGCCAAAGGATCATTGTTATACGTGACCACCGCACCCGCTGCGCCAAGCGTGGTGATGGCACGAGGCGTGCCCGTGTAAGTCTGCACCAGATTGGCCAGGGTCAGGGTGGTCGGATCCTCCTGGATGGTGATGATCCGGTCCACCGGTTTGGCCGCTTTGAAAAAGACATTGCCTTCCTGGCTCGCACGGATCTTGACCGGCCCCACGCCACCCGTGAAAGTCAGCGTGTTGTTTCCTAACGTCGCCGGGCCAGACAGCACCGTCAGAGTGACCGGGAGGCCTGAGTTGGAAGTCGCCAGCAACGGGATTTCCCCCTGTCCCAAATACACCTTCGCAGGCGGAGCAAAGAGGATCGTCTGCGGCTGCGCCACCGGTGTGAAGTTGTAACTCCGACCCCGAATGTCAAAAGTGTACGGGCTTTCGTCCGGGTCACTGCTGGAGATACTCACGGTGGCATTGCGGAAGCCACTGCCCATCGGGCTGAACCGAATGGCGAAGCTGTTCGCGCTGGAAGGATACACGATGGTGGAAGGCTGCACGACCACTGAAAAATCCGCCGCATGAGGACCGGTGATCTGCACCGGGCTGGCATACAGTTCACCGTTGCCGCTGTTGCCAATGGTAAAAATACGCTCCACCGGACCGCCAGGAATGGTGGCTCCAAAATAGGTGTGATTGGACACGTCCGGGTTGTTGGCCCCATTGGAAATGGCATTGCCATTTCCCGTCAGATGGATGTCAGGCACCCCAGCCTGCCCCTGGATGGCAAAGGTAAAAGGATCTTCATTGGCATCATCATTGGCGATGTTGACCACGGCCGTGCGCAACCCACCAGCGGTGGGGGCAAAGCTGAGGGTGAAAGTCGTGGATGAAGACGCTCCCACATTGCTGGCAGGCGGAGTGGTCACCGTAAAGTCGGATGCATGGGTGCCGGTGATCGTCACGCCAGTGACGACGAGCGGCGCATTGCTGAAGTTAGAAATCGTGAACGTCCGTGTGGATTGCGGCCCTGTGACCGTGGCAAAGTCAAACTCCGTAAAATCTGCGACATCCGGTGTTACATCGCCGCTGAGGATATCCACAAAATTCCCACGCACGGTGATCTCCGGCTCCGGTGGCAGCACCGCATGGGCGATGCGGCCCGCATCCTTGTCCCCCATGCGGGTAAAGGCACCGCCTGCATACAAATGCCCGCCATCGGGCGATGCGGCCAGTGCAGACACCAAAGCATTGCCACCCGAGCCGAGTGGACGCCAGACCTTGCCGTTCCACTTGGCGATGCAGACCGCCCCCACCGAACTGAGAACGAAATTTCCCCCGGCATACAGATAGGGGCCGGACACGACCAGGGACACCGCCGCCGTGGCCGTTCCGCTGCCCAGCGGGTGCCAGGCACTGCCGTCCCAGTGGGCGATACGACTGGCCGCCACGCCCCCTGCGGAAAGGAATTCCCCGCTCACATACACATCCGTACCTGAAGCGGCCACCGCACCGACAGAAGCGCTCGTTCCACTGCCGAGGGCGCTCCAGGTGCTGCCATCCCATCTGGCAATGTGATTCGCAGGAACACTGCCGACCTGGCTGAAAAACCCGCCCGCATAGAGATGGGTTTCCGTCGCCGCCAGACAATTGACGGTGCTGTTCGGACTGCTGGGCAGGGCGTTCCAGGCACCGCCTTCGTATTTGGCCAGAAAAGGGGCAGCGATAGCACTTGACCCAGTAAAGGAGCCTCCGGCGTACAAGCTGCCATTAAACAGAGCCAGGGATTGAACAGCGCCGTTCAGTCCCGTTCCCAGGCTGATCCAGGACGAGCCGCCCCACCACGCTACATTGCTGGCGGGAATGCCGCCCGCCGTGGTGAATTCGCCGCCCGCATAAACGGTGTTCCCCAGTGCAAACAGCGCATTCACAGGCCCGTCCAGCCCGGTGCCCAGCGCACTCCATGAGGTGCCATTCCATTTGGCAATATAATTGGCCTGCACACCGCCTGCCGTGGTGAAGTTCCCTCCGGCATACACATCGGTTCCAGACACGGCCACCGCCCGCACCAGACCATTCATGCCCGGAGCCAGAGCATGCCAGGAAGAGCCGTCCCACCGACCAACACGGGTCGTCGTGACACTGCCCGCCATGGTCAGCCCACCGGCAGCATAAACATTGCTCCCATGGACAGCGAGGGTGTTCACAAAGCTGTCCACGCCCGACCCCACCGCACTGAATGCCGTTCCGTTCCAGCGCGCGATGCAGCTCGCGGAAACACCATTGGCCGTGGAAAAACCTCCCCCCACATACAGATCCGTTCCGGACACGGCCAGACTCAGAACAGCGCTGTTCAGGCCCTCGCCCAAAGCCACCCATGAGGAACCGTTCCAGCGAGCAATACGGTTCACTGGCACGGCACCCGAAAGCCCAAAGTCACCACCGACGTAAACCGAAGTCCCGATGACCGCCAGAGCACGCACATGGGAGTTAAATCCATCTCCCAGAGTGCTCCAAGACGACCCGTTCCACTGGGCAAAATTCGCCACGCTGTTTCCCCCGGCCGTTGAAAAAGTCCCCCCGACAAACAGTGTGCTGCCAGAGATGGCCAGCGCCCGTACCGATTCGCTCAAGCCACTGCCAGGGCTCCCCACCCCGCTGCCCAGCGCGTTCCAGACGGTGCCATTCCAGCGCGCCACCCGCACGGCGCTGACCCCACCTGCCGTGGTAAAGGCCCCGCTCGCATAGAGGTCCGACCCCGAAACCAGAAGGGCAGTTACCGAGCCATTCATCCCACTGCCCAGACCGCTCCAGGCACTGCCATCCCAGCGGGCAATGCAAGGCGCCGATACACCCCCTGCTGTAGAAAAAGGTCCGCCCGCATAGAGCGTTGTGCCAGATACTGCGAGGGATCGGACTTCACTGCTCAGTCCGCTGCCCAGCGCGCTCCAGGCTGCGCCGTCCCACTTGGCCACATAGTTTACCGTCAAGCTACCCACCTGGGTGAAGGCACCTCCCAGGTAGAGATTGCCCTGGCTGTCCACGGCTGAAGCATAAACCGTGGAATTGGGGCCCTGCGGTCCATTCATGCTGAACCAGTCCGCATCGCTGAAGGTGGGGTCAATCCGCACAGGGTAAACGGCATCCGCATCCGCCACGCAGATCTCCACATGGCCAGCCCCCGCCAAGGCAAACCGTGCCGCCAGTTCCCGGCCTTGGGCATCCGTCACCTTCAGGCGGCTGTAGGCGATTTCACGCCCGCTGCCGTCCAGGGTCAGTTCCACACCGTTGTCAGCCATGGCGGCCTCGGCTCCATCCACTCGCAGCCTCACCCGTAGCTCTCCTGCACCTGCAGGAGACCGCATGACGATAAAGTCCTGCCGTACACCATCGGCGCTCACCCGGTATTCCTCGACCAGCCCCGGGCGGATGAAGGACACCACATCCG
>DMMK01000010.1 GCA_003453085.1 Verrucomicrobiales bacterium | reverse complement strand
TCGCCGTAGCCGGCGGAGTGTATTGCCTCATCACGCAAAAGCTGCGGGTGGAGGAGGCTGGTGAATTCATGAGCATCGTCTCCAAGCGCTTCCGGCCCAAGTCATGAAACGTTCGCGCATCTGGCTCATCGCCGCCGCCGCCCTGCTGCTGATCTGGTGCGGCGTCGCCCTGGTCATGCAGCAAACGGACCACCTCGTCTCCTGGCCGGAAAAAGTCACCGCCCTCATGGAGGCCAGCCCCTGGCTGAAGGGGGACGCCAAAGGCAGCCGCGAATCCCGCCAGCCGCATCTGAACCTTGTCATCACCCACCTCAACCGCCTGGATGCGCAGCATAAAAGGAGGCTACGTGAAGACGATCAGGCGGTGGTGGACAAGTTCTTTGCCTCCCTCACCGAGGACGAGCAAAAGGAATACGTCAACCGCACCGTGGACCCCTACCTCGACCGTCTGGAACGAGGCCTGAAAGCCATCCCCGAAGAGGAGCGCAAACGCCTCATCACCCGGATGCGCGGCGACATGAAAAACCTGCGCAGCGGCGCCCAGGAAGGCGACCGCCTCTCGGAACAAGACCGCGAGTTCATGGACAGCATGATCCAGGAAGACCCCATCTTCTTTCTCCGCAATGCCTCCACCAAGGCCAAGATGGAACTCGCCCCGGTGCTAGAGGACATGCAGTCCCGCCTCCAGGGACTGCGCCGTTAACCTTCCACTTCAAATTCATCCGCCGGATCAAAGGGCGGCATGGGCACATTGATGATGCGCAGATTCCCCACCGCACGGTGGACGCAGCCCGGGCGGATCATCACGGAGGTCATCGGCTTCAACGGGATGCGCTCACCATCCAGTTCCAGATAGCCCTCGCCCTCCAGGACGATGTAAATCTCGGTCATCTTCTGGTGGTAGTGCAGCTTGGCATCCGCATGGATGTCCGTCAGATGCACGGTGGCCAGGGTATTCCAAGGCTCATTGAAGGCCCTCCTGGCCTGCCCACAGGGACAGGGTGTTGGAGGAATTTCATCCAACTGGGCGACTGCGTAGCGGGGCGAGGACATAACGCAGGGTGAAACACAGAATTCATTTCACAAGTGAACATGCTTTCCTTCAAAATTTTGCCCTGTGATCAAAACGTCTCTTGAAATCATGGATTGCAAGCTGCACGAGAGTAGCACTATTTTGTAGTGAGTCGGTAAGAGACTCCTGACCACTCACTTCTTAAAACAGGCATTGTACAACTCTCTCTGGCCATCCATGGGCCGAGGAGTTTCATCTAACTAAAGGTAACTCTTATTTCTCGACCTCATTCGCAACCTTGAATTCAGGCCATTCCATAGAGCATCAGCCAGCGCCAGACATAAAGATTTCCCTTTTAGCGAATTATTAATTATTTGCATAACGCCACATTTTCCGTTATCCTACAAAGTCAGAGCCAGTCACCCAATCAAACTTGGCTAATATTTTTCTTTAAAGATCTGTGATCGCTAAGTATTTTAAACTTAATAACTGGCTTCAGCTGTTAAGGTCTAAACACTGGCTGAGTTACCCCAAAAGCTCACCTTCGGTGGATGTTTTTGAGGCCGCCATGAGGATCTATCGAGATTCCATGCCGCAGATTCAGGCCTCCCCAAATCTTTCGGCAGGCGATGCGGCCACCCTGTTGCGGCTGATGCCTCTCCTGGTTTGGTGGGGTGAACGTGAAAGCGCCCTGACTGTTGGGGCTCACCTTCTACAGCAACACGAGCCCTGGGGTTTGAAAACCCTGCCTCACACCGTTCCCGAGAGCGAATTGCTGACTGCCTCCTTCAAACTGGAGATCCTCCGTCAGGGGGATGTCCTACAGCAAGTCCGTGAACGGATAGCCGCTGAAGACACCCTCCACCCTGGCGGTGAACTGGCAGCTTCCCTCGGAGCAGCCTGGCGCTCTGGCCAGTTGCCTTCGCAGCAGTTGGGTCGCGGCATCAAGCTTTTGCTCGCCCAGGGTAAACGAGCGGCGGCAGAAGACCTGCTTCAACTGGCCGCCGCTCATCAGTCCGCGAAGGGCACATTTCCAGAGTCTGCCCGCTCGGAGCGGCTCTGCTTGACAGGTCTGCTGGAAATGGCCTCGGCCTGGTTCATGGCCGGAGATCTGAAAGCCGGTGAAGCGGCCTATGGGGCCTTTCTGCAATCCAAGGCTCACAAGAATTTCTTTCGCACCACGCCTGCTGAAAAGGGCGGCTTTTCCCCACTGATGCGGGCAGCGACCTTTCTCGAGACCCTGCGTGACCGAGTCGTCTGCACCTTTGAGGCCACAGCTCCAAGGTTCCCCACCCAGATCGCGGCCGATGACGGGCGCTTTAAGATCGTGGATGATCTGGTGGCCCAATACCGGCCCAAAGTCGTTGCTGACATTGGCTGTGGCAAAGGACGTTTCATCAAGCTGCTCAAGGAACGGCATCCCGAGATCGAAGCCTACGCCGTGGACCTTTCCACCACCATGCTGGGAGAGCTGCCCGCCAGCATTCACGCCAGCCCTGGCACTCTGCTGAACAACGGCCTGCCAGATGGCCTCGCGGATCTGGTCTTTTGTGTGGAGGCGCTGGAGCACGCCGTGAACATCCAGGCAGGAGTCCGGGAGCTGAGCCGCATCACCAGCCCCACGGGCCGCCTGCTGATCCTCGACAAGGATGTCCGAAAGCTGGGCAGCCTACAGATTTGCGACTGGGAACAGTGGTTTGGCAAAGAGACCATGACCGGCTGGATGGAGGACCACGGCTTCCGCGTGAAGGTCCTCGACCAAATTGATCACGGCGGGATTTCAGGAACTGACGGTCTGTTCCTGGCCTGGGTAGGCGAACGAAAAGCGCACTGAGAACCGGCGCACCCCTTCTGAAAGGCAAGACACATGCAAGCGCTTAAAAAGACCGCTAAATTCATTTTCAAAAAAAGTTCCCGATGGATGGTTCCCTGGGAAGCCCAGCGGGAAACTTTCCGGGATCTTGTCCACGGTCTGCAGGAGGATCCGGGCTCGGACCGCGCTGTCGAAGCCTGCCTGAAGTGGATCCTGCTTGCGCAAAAAAACTCTGCCTCCGCCGATGGGGGAGTGGCCCGCCATTACAGTCTGGTCACAGGCTGGGCAGCCTCCTATCCCGAAACCACCGGTTACATCATCCCGACCCTGCTGGAGCATGCCAAACGGCGGAACTGCCCCCAGCTGGCCGAGGCTGCCCGGCGGATGATGGACTGGCTGATTTCCATCCAGATGCCCGATGGGGCCTTCCGGGGAAGCCACATGCACTCTGCGGTGGTCGCGCCGGTGGTTTTTGACACGGGTCAAATCCTCCAGGGCCTCGCCGCAGCAGCAGCGGCCTTTGGAGAACCCTACATGACCTCCATGCATCGTGCCGCCCAGTGGCTGATGAGTGTGCAAGACGCTGACGGGGCCTGGCGGCATCCAAATCCGTTTGCCACCCCTGGCGACCACGTCTGGGAAACCCATGTCGCCTGGGGCCTCCTGGAGGCTTCACGAGTCTCGGGCGAGGCATCGTATGGCGAGGCAGGACTGCGCAATATCCGCTGGGCCATCTCCCACCAGAAGGAAAATGGCTGGTATCACAACTGTGGCCTGGGCGGAGACGAAGAATCGCCGCTGACCCACACGATCGCCTACACGCTTCGCGGCATTCTCGAAGGTTACCGCTTTTCCGGCGATCCCGCCCTACTGGCAGCCGCTGTGCAGACGGCCGATGCCCTTCTCACCACCCTCACGCCTGAAGGGGCGCTGCCTGGGCGACTGGATGCGAACTGGAAGTCTGCCGTGCCCTGGATCTGCCTCACCGGCCTGTCCCAGACGGCGATCTGCTGGCTGATGCTCTACCAGGACACCGGACGCACGGAATACCTGAAAGCGGCCGAGATGGCCAACCAGTATGTGCGCCGCACGCTCCACGTTGGAGACGGGGACTCCCCACTCAGTGGCGGGGTGAAGGGTTCCCTGCCTGTGAGCGGGGACTACTGTCGCTTCCAGCTTATTAACTGGGCCTGCAAGTTTCTCATTGATGCTTGCACTTTGGAGGGTGATATAAAAAACGTATCCCCCTCACCCTCAAAGACCTAGAGTGGCCACCGAACCGAACGCTGAAACGCCCAAACGAAGGTTCTCTGAAAGCAGATTGTTTCGTGGATCGGGCATCAACGTTCTGGATTTGATCCTCAAGGTGGCGATCACCCTGGTGATCACGCCGGCGATGGTCAAGTCCCTGAAGGTTGAAGGCTACGGCCTCTGGGTGCTCGTCACCTCCATTTCGGGTTATGGTGCGCTGCTGGAGATGGGCATCACCTTTTCGGCTTCGCGTTTTTTGGGGATGGCGGTCGGTGTGGGCAATGTGGACCAGCAGGGTCTCATTTTCACCACCGTGAGGCAGTATTTTCGATACATCGCCGGCCTGCTGCTGATCCTCACGCCTGTCATCGTGCTGCTTTCCGGGCTGACGGTCTCAGGTGCACGGCATGATGACTTCCAGCTCGCCCTGCTCCTGGTCTGTCTCATGCTGGTGCTGCGGTTCCGCTTCCGCATTCCCGTGGTGTTTCTGCGGGCCAACGGGCGCTACGATCTCATTGCCCAGGCCTCCATCATCCGTTCACTGCTGCAGGCTGGCTTCCTGATCTGGCTGCTGGCCCACAGCCCCTCCATCGTGGGCGTGGCGGTGGTACAGATCCTGATGGAGGGGGTGGAACTCTTCCTGCTCTACCGCTTTGCCGCACCGCTGGTGCCCACCCACGTTCCCACCGCCGAAACGGCCGAGGTCAAAGACCTGCGCCGGAACATGCTCCGGTATGCCCGCTCCATCAGCATCCTGATGATCGGTGAGTCCCTGCGGGGCAATCTCAACCCCGTGGTCGTGGACCGGGTGAGCGGGCTGTCCGCCGTGCCGCTGTATTCCATCGGCATGCGTCTGATCACCATCATCCAGGACATGGTGGGGGCTATCTTTGGCGGGCCGGTGATGTCGGTCTTCAGCCAGTTGCATGGCGCAGGCGACGATGTGCGGCTGCGAGAGATGTTTCTCCGCTGCTCCCGCTGGGCCGCCTCCTTCAGCATGTTTGCTGTCCTTGGGGCCTGCTGGCTGGCCTCTCCCTTCTTTCACCGCTGGGTGGGGCCGGATCTCTGGGGTGCCACAGATGTGCTGCACATCGTCGCCGCCCCCCACCTTCTCTACTTTGCGCAGTATCCGGCCCACAACCTGTTATACACG
>DMMK01000158.1 GCA_003453085.1 Verrucomicrobiales bacterium | reverse complement strand
TCTGGGCACGACTCACCGGACAGGCTTTCCTGCCGATGTTTGCGCGGGTGAAGGACCGTTTTTTCCTCAAAGTGGTGAATGCAGAAATCCATTTCACCCGCAAGGAAGGCCAAATCACCTCCCTCACCCTTCTGCAAAATGGACGCGAACAATCCGCCGCGCGCACCGATCAAGCAGAGCCCGCCATCATCCTCCATAAAGCAGCCGAACTGAAACCTTATGTGGGCACTTACTCTTTGTTAGGCCTGAAAGACCTCACCCTCAGCGTACGCGGCAACACGCTGTATGCTCAACTCACCGGCCAGGGGGCGGTGCCGGTCTTTGACATGGGCAAGGATCGTTTTGAATACGATGTGGTGGAGGCTTCTCTGACTTTTAACCGCAATGACCAAGGCAACATCATCGGCCTGATTCTCCTGCAAAACGGGTTTCCCGTGCCTGGAGCGCGGAAAGACAAATGACCGAACGACAAAGATCGTAGAAATCATCACGCCAACCCGTTCATGCATTCATGATCAAAGGGCTCGTCTCGCTGTTTCTACTTTTGACTACCTGCGTCTCTGCTGAGACGATCAAACATGCGGGTCCTCAAGACTATCGCAAGGTTTTGGGCAGCCTAGCACCAGGGGACACCCTGGTTTTGGCCGCAGGAGTTTACAGCCGTGGACTGCCGCTCACGGATTGCCATGGCAAAGCCGATGCGTGGATCACCATTCAGGGGCCGGAACAAGGCATCGCCGAGATTCGCCAAACTCAAAGCGCCAACTGCGTGGAGCTGCGCCAGTGCAGTTATGTGGCTTTGAAGAAGCTGTCCATCCTGGGTGAAGGCCCCACGGGCATCCCCGGTGTGTTTGGCATCAGCGCTCAGGGAGGGCTCAAAAACCTTGTCCATCACATCTTGATCGAAGACTGCATCATCAGCGATTGGAACACCTCCCAGCAAGCGGTGGGCATCTCCACCAAAACGCCCACGTGGGACTGGATCATCCGGCGCAACATCATCCGCAACTGCGGTACGGGACTGTATCTCGGCAATTCAGATGGCACCGCCCCTTTTGTGCGCGGCGTCATTGAAAACAACCTCGTTCATGACCCCATCGGTTATTGCATGGAGATCAAATATCAAAAGGCCTACCCCGACCTGCCTGGGCTGCCCACCACTCCGTGCAGCACCCTCATTCGGCACAATGTCTTCATCAAAAATGACCAACCCAGCCCCGATGGAGACCGGCCCAATCTTCTCGTCGGTGGCTTCCCTGACAGCGGCCCTGGCTCCATGAATCTCTACGAGATCTACGGTAACTTCATCTGGCATAATCCCCGTGAGTCCCTTCTACGCGCCTCGGGCCGGGTCTCCATCCATGACAATGTCTTGGGCGATTGCCCCGCCGCACAGCATGATGCCATCACCCTGCGCAGTCATGACCTGCCTTTGAAGCTGGCGCATGTTTATCACAACACGATTTATGCCACCGCGCGCGGCATCCGGGTCGGCAGCACGGCCCAAGAGGGCCAAGCCATTGTCGGCAATGTGATTTTCGCCACCGAGCCGCTGCTGGATCAAGCCACGAAGAACGCTTCCGAGAACGCCACCGCGCCCGTTGAGGCAGCCGCAGAACACCTCATCCATCCGTCCCTGACTCTCGGCCAACTCGACCTCCGTCCCCGCCCCGGCCACTGCGAAGGCCCGCCTCTAGACCTCTCGCCATTTCGTGGCGAAACCGACTTCGACCAGGACTTTGAAGGAGCACCGAAAAGCAGCACGCGCGGGGCTTATGCTGGGGGTAAGACAGGGCGCTTTTGGATGCTTCAGAAGGCGATCAAGAGTCACTAATTCACTTCACATCCCGCCACAGCCACGTGAGGGCTTCGGGGAGTTTGGGGGCCATGCCGCGGCTGCCGTGGAAGCATTCGGTCCAGTCCATGCGGTAGTCGTAATTCATGTATTTGAGGCTGGCTTCCATCATGCGGTTGGCCAGGGGCCAGTTGCCGAATTTGTTGTCGAGGTCATTGACGCCATCCAGGAGATACACGCGGATGGGTTTACGCTCGGTTACGCGAACCAAATACGGGTAGGCATTGCCACCCCGGATGTCCACAAAGGTGCCCACCCAACTGAGGACTTTGTGAAATTTATCGGGTCTTTCCCAGGCAGCGGTGAAGGCGCAGATGCCACCGGAGGAGCCTCCAGCAATGGCCCAGGCCTGGGGATCTTGACGAAACTTCACGCTGTAACGCTTTTCCACCTCTGGTAGGATCTCGGTGAGGAGGAAACGGGAGTAGGCATCTCCCAAACTGTCGTATTCAAAACCGCGATTACCGGCTTTATCTCCAGGCTTTTGGTTAGACTTGCGACCGGGATCAATGAAGACACCGATGGTCACGGGCATTTTTTTCTGGTGAATCAGGTTGTCAAAGACGGTGCTGACACGCAGAGACCCATTCGGGTCCACATGGCGGCCACCATCCTGCCAGACCATGAGGCAGGCTTCGCTACCTGCCTGGTATTGCTGAGGCACATAGACGGTGACCCCACGCACGGTGTCTGGGAAAACCTGGCTTTGGGACCAGTCGAATTTCTCCAGGCGGCCCACGGGCACCCCAGGCTGCTTTTCACTGTCGGCGGTGTAGTCGTAGTGTTCCAGGTGCACGGTGCCTGCCACACGGGCCATGCCATCCACCTCGATGCGGTAGCCGAACTCCTGGAAGTTTTCCATCTTCTGCACCAGCACCTGCAGGCCGTCATCGCCCACACGGATCATGTTGCCAATGAGGGTTCCATTGCCGCGGACCACGACGGCGGGGTTCATGTCCATGACGGCCCAGGCCACCGTGGTGGCTTCGACCTTGGCACCCGGTTTGCCTTGCAGCAGGCGCTGGCGACCGAACAGACGGATGACTTCATCATGCAGCTTCGCGAGCTGTGCCGCATCGGGAGAGGCTGCGAGGGTCTTTTGCAGACTGGCCAGGGAGACTGGAGCTTGCTTAGGGGCCTGGGCCAAAACGGACGAGGAAAGAGCGAGGGAAAAAAGGAACAGACGCCAGAACATGGGCTCAAGTAAACGATGGCAAGGCCCTGTACTTTCGCTGAATACGGGGGGAAAGACCCGTTCTCGTTCCTCAGCCCGGACTAGACCTGCGATTCAGCCGCCTCATCTTTCGGAGTTCCGCTGATTTTTTCAGCCAGCGTCTGCACTACCACATAAAGCCAAGGGATGAAAAAGACACCGATCACGGTCGCTGCGGTCATGCCAAAACAGACGGCTGTGCCCAGACTCTGACGGCTGGCGGCCCCTGCCCCGCTGGAGATCACCAGCGGCACCACGCCCAGAATGAAGGCCAGAGAAGTCATGATGATGGGCCGCAGGCGCAGGCGTGCCCCCTCCAGCGCTGCCTCGCGGATGCCCATGCCCTGCTCCCGCCGGCTGCGGGCAAACTCGACAATGAGGATAGCATTCTTCGCCGCCAGCCCGAGCAGCATGACCAGACCGATCTGCACATACACATCATTGGTTATCCCACGCAGCCAGGCCGCCAGGAACGCCCCAAAGATCCCGATGGGCAGGCCAAAAAGCACGGCGAACGGAACGGCCCAGCTTTCATACTGAGCCGCGAGCACCAGGAACACAAACAGCAGCGCCAGGGCAAAGATAGTGGCTTGCTGACCTCCCGCCTCCTTTTCCTGAAGGGCAGTACCGGTCCATTCATAACCGTAACCCGCGGGCAGGTTTTCTTTCGCCAAATCTTCCATGGCCGTGATGACCTGGCCCGAGCTCACCCCTGGCTTGCCGGTGGCCGTGATTTCCGCCGTGCGGTAAACATTGTAATGTGGCAGCAAGTCCGAGCCCGTGGTGGACTCCACCTTCGCAAAGGTGCTGAAGGGCACCATGCCACCTTCCGCATTGCGCGTGTAGATGCCGTAGATGTCCTCGGGCTTCATGCGGTATTCAGGCTCGGCCTGCACCTTTACCTGAAAGCTGCGGCCAAAGAGCGTGAGGTCATTCACATAGATGCCTCCAAGGTAAGCCTGGAGCGAGCTAAACACCCCATCCAAGGGAATGCCCAGCGTCTTGATTTTATCGCGGTCCAGCTCCACCAAAGTCTGCGGCACGCGGGTGCTGAAGAAGGTGAAAACACGGGCCAACTGAGGATGCTGCGAGGCTGCCACCAGGAAACGATCCGACACCTCTTGCAGTTGCTGGGGTGTGCCGCCGCTTTGGTCCTGCAGCTCAAATTGCACCCCACCGGCATTGCCCAGGCCCTGAATGGGCGGCGGAGAGGTGGGGATGACCATGGCCTCAGGGATCTGGCTGGCGCGGGCAAAGATGCTGGGGACGATCTGCGCCACTTGCATGGACGGATCCGTGCGTTCCTTCCAATCTTTGAGCGAGACAATGCACACACCCGCACTGGAACTGCGCGCGCCACTGAGGAGATTCAGCCCGCCGATGGTGATGACGTCCTGGACGCCTGGCGTCTTTTGCAGGATGTCCTCCACCTTTCGCAGCACGCGGTCGGTGCGCTCCTGGGAAGCCCCATCTGGCAGCGTGGTGATGACAAAAAGATAGCCCATGTCTTCATCAGGCAGGAAGGAAGTGGGCAGGCGATTGAGCAGGCCGATGATGCCCGCGTAGATACCAAACAATAGCACCGCCGTGATCAGCCCAAAGCGCATCATCCAACGGCACACGCCCACGTAACTTCCGGTTAGGCGATCAAAAAAGCGGTTGAAGGCTCCGAGCAGTCGGCCAAGGGGCCCCTTGGAGGTCTTGCGCGGGCGCAGTAGCATGACACAAAGCGCGGGCGTGAGCGAAAGGGCCACCAGGGCCGAAAGGATCACCGAGACGGAAAGTGTCATCGCAAACTGCTGATACAGCTTCCCCGTGATGCCCCCCATAAATGAGACGGGTATGAAAACGGAACACAGCACCAGGGCGATGGCAATGACGGGCCCGGAGACTTCATCCATGGCCTTTTTAGTCGCCTCCAGCGGACTCAGCCCATGCTCAATGTGATGCTCCACCGCCTCCACCACCACGATGGCATCATCCACCACAATCCCGATGGCCAGCACGAGGGCAAAAAGCGTCAGCGTATTGATGGTGAAACCCATGACCCCGAATAGGGCAAAGGTACCGATGAGAGACACCGGCACTGCCAGCATGGGAATGAAGGTGGCGCGCCAGTTTCCCAGGAAAACAAAAACCACCAGGACCACCAATACAAAGGCCTCCACCAGTGTGTGCATTACCTCCTCAAGCGAGGCCGTGACGAACAGCGTGGTGTCAAAACTGACCTTCGCTTCCATGCCGGGAGGGAAGCTTTTCGCCAGTTCCTCCATGCGCTCTCGACAAGCAATCGCCGTATCCAAGGCATTCGCTGTGGGAAGCTGGAAAATACCAATCAAGGCTGCTGCCGAACCATTGATGCGACCAAAACTGGCGTAATCTTTGCCACCCAATTCAGTGCGTGCGACATCGTTCAGTCGCACCACGGTGCCGTCTGTTAACGTGGTGATGACGATGCTGCCAAACTCCTCAGCATTCACCAAACGGCCTCGAACGTTGACGGAAAACTGAAACTCCGTCCCCTTCTCCGCTGGCGGCGCGCCAATCTGGCCTGCGGCTGCCTGGATGTTTTGCTCCTGCAAAGCGCGCGTCACGTCCGTGGCCGTGAGCCCCAGATTCGCCAGCTTGTCCGGCTGCAGCCAGACCCGCATGGAGTAATCCTTCTGCGTGAAAATATTCACCGCGCCCACCCCCGGCACGCGGGCCATCTGCGGCTGCAAATTCAGGAAGGCGTAGTTGTTGAGAAAGAGATCGTCATACTCGCCATTCTTGGAACTCAGCGCAAAGACCAGCAGCATGTCTGGCGACTGTTTGGTCACCGTGATGCCGTTTTTCACCACATCCGCTGGCAGGCGCGACTGGGCACGGGCCACGCGGTTTTGCACGTCCACGGCTGCATCGTCAATGTTCTTGCCCACCCGAAAGGTGACCTTGATAGAAGCCTGGCCATCACTGGTGCTACCGCTGGACATGTACAGCATGTCCTCAGCTCCATTGATCTCCTGCTCCAGCGGGGAGGTCACAGTTTCTTCCACCACTTGAGAACTCGCGCCGGGATAAGTCGCCGTCACCTGAATGGTTGGCGGCGTCATGTTGGGGTAACGGGCGATGGGCAGCGTGCGCAGCCCGAGCCAGCCGACCAGCACGATGAGGATGGACAGCACCATCGCAAAGACACGGCGTTTGATGAAGAAGTGGGCCATGGCGGTGAGGTCTCCGGGAAAAGGTTACTTCGCAGGCGGGGCGGTGGCCGCTGGCTTTGTTGGCGCAGGGGCTGGGCTTCCGCTTCAGGCCCCGTTGGATTCACTACCATGCCGGGACGCGCTTTTTGCACCCCTTCGATGATCACTCGATCCCCTTCATTCAGGCCGCTACTCACAATGAATTGGTCGTTGTAGCGTCCTTCGGTTTTCACCGGTTTTTGGATCACCTTGTTGCCTTCCCCCACCACCAGGACGGACTGCAAACTCTGGGTTTCGATCACTGCCCGCTGTGGTACCAGGAGGGCATCGGGCCGCTCCTCAGGCTTGGCTCTCACGCGAGCAAACTGGCCCGGACGGAGGAGGTGCTCCGCATTGGGAAAGCTGACCACGATTTTCAAGGTGCCGGTCCTGGAATCCAGGGCGCGATCGGCAAATTCAAAACGGCCTTTGTGCTCATAGACCTTGCCATCGCTGAGGATGAGCTCGAACTCCATCTTCGCGCTGTGTTCCTCTTTGGCCACTTCATCGCCCATGAAGCGCCGCTGAAAGCGCAGGTAGTTTTGCTCCGCCACATTAAAGCTCACCCGCATG
>DMMK01000570.1 GCA_003453085.1 Verrucomicrobiales bacterium | reverse complement strand
GCCTCATCCTCATGATGTATCCGCCGTTGGCGAAAGTGAAGTATGCCCAGTTGCCCAAGGTCTTTGCCAACAAACGCATCCTCGGACTTTCCCTGCTGCAAAATTGGATTGTCGGCCCCCTGCTGATGTTCCTGCTCGCCATCACCTTTCTGCGCGATCATCCAGACTACATGGTGGGACTCATTCTGGTCGGGATTGCCCGTTGCATCGCCATGGTACTGGTCTGGAATGAGCTGGCCCACGGCAGCCGCGAATATGCGGCGGGCCTGGTGGCCTTGAACAGCATTGCCCAGATTCTCTTTTACAGCGCTTTTGCCTGGCTGTTCATCACTGTTCTCCCACCTTTCTTCGGCCTTGAAGGCCGGGTCGTGGAGATCGCGCTGATGGATATCTTCTGGAGTGTCATGATCTATCTTGGCATCCCCTTCGCGGCGGGGGTGCTCAGCCGAGTTCTTCTGGTGCCTCTCAAAGGGGAGGAATGGTACGAAAAAAAGTTCATCCCGCGCATCTCGCCGATCACGCTGACGGCCCTGCTCTTCACGATCGCCGTGATGTTTACCTTTAAGGGCAAAGCCATTGTTGACCTGCCGGTTGATGTCCTGAGAATCGCCCTCCCCCTCACGATCTACTTCGTGGTGATGTTTTTTGTCAGTTTCTACATGGCAAAAAAACTCGGGGCCGACTACCCGCGCAGCACCTCGCTCGCCTTCACCTCATCGGGCAATAATTTCGAACTGGCCATCGCCGTGGCCATCGCTGTTTTTGGCATCCATTCACCCGTCGCTTTTGCCACGGTGGTCGGCCCGCTGATCGAGGTCCCCGTGCTGATTGCATTGGTTCACGTGGCACTCAAGCTCCGTCCAAAATTTGCCCCTTCAGCCCGTTAGGATTCTGAAAACACACGACATCTTCAGATGCTTTCGACGACATGCCCATGAACAAACCCACCCTACTCATTCTTTGCACCGGAAACTCCTGCCGCTCCCACTTGGCCGAAGGCATCCTCCGGGCAGCGCTCAATGATGACTACATTGTGGCCAGTGCCGGATCCAAGCCCGCAGGCTACGTCCACCCGCTGGCCATCAAGGTGATGGCCGAAATCGGCCTCGACATTTCCAATCACACCTCCAAGCACCTGAATGAGTTTTTGAATCAGAATGTGGAAACCGTGATCACGGTCTGCGGAAACGCGGATCAGGCCTGCCCCATGTTCCCAGGCCAGGTCAACCGCCACCATTGGGGATTTGACGACCCAGCCCATGCAACAGGATCCGAAGAGGAGCAGTTGACCGTTTTTCGCCGGGTACGAGATGAAATCCGAAGGGTCTTCGAGGCCTACGCCCAGGGGCGTCTTGATGAAGCCGGTGTCAGCCGTCCCATTCCGTAATGGTACAGATGCAGTTGCAAAGAAATCGTCGCGCAAGAAGCATCCCATGAAGCCTCATGCGATGCAATACTCGGTGGAGGGGAGCGTTTACTCCACCCCACCCACCCCCAACCTGATGAAGTTCAAGTTTCTCGCCTCTGCCCTGTTCTTTTCCTTGTGCCTCAGCGGCACCCACGCAGCTCCGCCCAAGGCCCCAAAGCTGGTGGTGGCCATCGTGGTGGACCAGTTGCGTTATGACTACCTGGAGCGATTTCATCATCAGTTCACCGAAGGCGGCTTTCGCCTGCTGACGGACGAGGGGGCCTTCATGACCTTCGCACAGTATGACTACTCCCCCACCATCACCGCTCCGGGGCATGCGAGCTACTTCAGCGGCAGCGCACCGATGGCGCATGGAATCATTGGCAATGAGTGGTTCGACAAACGGACGGGCCAACCGATGTACTGCGTCAGTGATCCCGATGTGACGGGAGTCGGCACCGCCCCAGATGCTAAGGCAGGCAAGATGTCCCCTCGCAACTTCATTGGAGCGACCGTGGCAGACCAGATGCGCCTGCATTGGGGATCCAAGGTGGTGGCGATTTCCGTGAAGGACCGCGGAGCCATCCTCCCAGGCGGGAAAAAACCAGCCGGTGCCTACTGGTTTGAGTCGGCCACGGGCAATTTCATCACCAGCAGCTACTACACGCCGGAGCTGCCCGCTTGGGTCAAAACATTCAATGAAAGCAAGCAGGCAGAGGCCATGATCGGCCAGACCTGGGAGCGGCTGCTAGATGAAAAAGAATACCCAACGCCCGACGATGGCGCAGGTGAGTCCAAATTGGCAGGCGAAAGCACCAGCACTTTTCCTCACAAGGTCATCAAGGAAGAAAAGGATGGCTATGAGTCCATCCTCTCCACCCCTTTTGGCAACCAGTTGCTGGCCGAGTTCGCCAAGGCCGCAATCGAAGGTGAAAAACTCGGCCAAGGCAGCAAGCCTGACCTGCTTTGCGTCTCCTTCTCCTCCAATGATTACTGCGGTCACAAATTTGGCCCTTATTCTCACGAGGCCCAGGACATCACACTGCGTCTGGACCGCCAGTTTGCAGACTTCTTTGCTTACCTTGACAAGAAGGTGGGCCTGGCCAACATCGCCATCGTTCTCACTGCCGATCACGGTGTTTGCCCCGCCCCTGAGTATGCTCAATCTCAAGGCCTGGACGGCGCAAGGCCTGCGGTTTCAGACCTGATGAACGAGCTGCAAAACAAGCTGGTTGAGCGCTTCGGCCCAGGCCGTTATTTCCTGGGGGCCAAGCTCGGCTTCAAACCGCGCCTGACCGACGGCAACCTTTACTACAACCACCCCGTGCTGGTGGAAAAGCAGCTCGCCCCCGAAACCGTCACCGCATTTGTGCGCGAATGGGCCCTCTCGACAGGCGTCTTCCACGCCGTCTATGGCCGGGAGCAGCTTCTGGATGGGCGGGCCCCGGGCGTCATTGGGCAACGGGTGATGAACGGCTTCAACGGCGAACGCAGCGGCGACATCGTCTTTGTGCAAAAGCCCTTCGCCATCCCCGGCAGCGGGAAACCAGGCACGGGCACCACGCACGGCAGCCCCTTCTCTTACGACACCCACATTCCGGTGCTCTTCTATGGCAGCGCCTTCAAAACAGGTCGTTATGCCGATGAGTTTCACATCACAGATATCGCCCCCACCCTTTCCGCAGCCCTCGGCATCCAGGAGCCACCGAGCTGCACAGGCAAGCCGATGGTGAAGATCCTGAAGTGAGCAGGCAAGGAGGTGAACCCACTTTCACAAGGCGGGTTCACCTATTCTGACAAGCTGCGTTGGCCATCAGCCTAACAAACAATACGCACAGTTCAGCGCTTCACACGGCCTGAGGCATCTCCGGCCATGAGCGCCTCCACTTCCTCTCGGGTACTGTAATTAAAATCTCCGGGAATCGAATGCGCGAGACAGGAAGCCGCGACCGCAAAGGAGACAGCCCTTGCGGGAGATCTGAGCTCTGGAGTCGTCAAGGCAAAGAGCAGACCTGCCGTAAAGGCATCGCCTCCGCCAAGCCTGTCCACAATGTCAGTAATGGCATAGGGCTGGTAATGGCCCGCCTGCAAAGGCGCGCGATGGCTCTGGCCGGAGGCGGCCTCATGAAGCATCCCTCCCCAGTTATTATGCGTGGCGGAGACACCTTCGCGCAGAGTCATGGCCACGTATTGCAGACGTGGATAGGCGGCCACGATCTGTTTGGCCAGTTCCTCCGGTGTTGTCTCGCCCACCTCCATGCCCAGCATCTGCACGGCATCCTCACGTCCGCCAATAAAGAGATCTACCAACGGAATCAGCTCCCGCATGGTGCGGGTAGCAAGATCGCGGGGAGAAAGCCCCGGCTCCCACTGCCACAGCTTGCTGCGGAAGTTCATGTCGCAGGCAATTTTGACACCGCGCCCCGAGGCCTCTCTCATGGCCGCCTTCGCCACCTCAGCTGCGTTTTTTGATATCGCGGGAGTGATGCCCGAGATGAGAACCCACTCCGCCCCGGCAAAGATGGTCTCCCAGTCGTAGGCTTCCGGAGGGGTGAGAGCCATCGCCGAGCCTTCCCGGTCATAAATCACCTGCCCCGGACGCTGATTGGCCCCAGTCTCCAGAAAATAAAGGCCCAATCTTCCCTGGGGCATACGCAGGATATGCCGCGTCTCCACCCCCACTGAGCGCAGGTTTGCCACACAGGCATCGGCGATCGCATGCTGAGGCAGGGCCGTAACAAACGTGGCCTCACCGCCCAGGTGGGCGATTGACATCGCCACGCTGGCCTCCGCCCCGGCAAAAGTGACCTCCAGCGCCCCTGGCATCGTTTGCTGAAAACGCAGGTGCCCGGGAGCCGCCAGCCGCGCCATGATCTCGCCCAGCGTGACAATCCGGCTCATGCCCGGCCTCCACGCAATGAGTTGACCACCGATTTGACCCGGCGTGCATTGGTGGTGATGGCGGCCCAGTTTTGCGTCCGAATGAGCGGCTTCGAGGCCAGCCAGGACCCGCCCAGGGCGAGCACCGAAGGTTCCTTCAAATATTCCTCCGCATTGTCAGCCCCCACACCGCCTAACGGAATGTATTTCACTCCCAGGTGGGCAAAGGGCGCTGCAATGCTGCGCAGGTAGTCCAGACCTCCGCAAGGCTCGGAAGGGAAAAATTTCAGCAGCCTGCAGCCCTGCTCCAAGGCCAGTTCGATGTCCGTCGGCGTGCAGATGCCAGGGGCAAAAGGCAGCCCGATGCGCACGGCCTCCGCCACCACCCGAGGATTCATGCCAGGTGCCACGCCAAACGCAGCCCCGGCCTCCTTCACCTCGTTCACCTGGGCTAGGTTCAGGATGGTGCCCACGCCGATGTTCATCTCCGGCACCTCAGCCCGGATGACTCGCAAAACCTCCATCGCCACAGGCGTGCGCAGGGTCAGTTCGATGCAGTCCACCCCTCCGGCGAGCAGTGCCTGTGCCGTGGGAACTGCATCGGCCACGTCATCAATCATGAGCACGGCGATGACGCCCGTTTGATATAGGTGGGTCTGCAAAGAATCAGGAAAGGCAATAGAAGACATGGTTGTAAAAAGGGTTATTCCAGGATGCCGAACATGATGCGCTCCTTGCGGCTGGCATCCTTGTCCCCCTGGGTCACGGACAGATAGATGCGGCCTTCATTCTCACGAAAAACAGGATACTGGAATGACTTCTCCGTTTCAAAACGGTATTTGCGCTCCCAGGTCACACCATCTTTGGAGACATCCAGATTGAAGACGGATCGGCTCGCCCCGTTGATCTGCGCTGCATCCTGCCAGCCTAGATAGTACAGGCCCTTGAGACGGTCGAAGGTCGGTTTGGAAGACGTGCCATTCGGCACAAAGGCACGGTGCTCATTGGGCGACCACGTGCGCCCATCACGGCTGGTGGTGAAGGTGTAATTGCGGTTGCCCCCTTCCTGGCGGCAGATGGCCATCCAGGTTCCATCGGGCAGGCGGTTCACCGCAGACTCCGTCAGCTTGAGATTGCCGGGTTCGTTGTAATGTCCCACAACCTCGAAGACATCCAGCGACGCATTGACACGTGCCAGCGCATTTTGTCCTCCAGGATAGTTGTTCAGCGCCACATAGGTCTGGCCGTCGAAAACCTTGAATGAATCAAAAAGGTAGAGACCGAAATCCACAGCTGGTTTGGTGAAGCCCTGCACCGCAGCATCCTGGTGAAAGTATTGGGGCTGCATGTCAAAGGTGCCTGCTGTGGTCTTGATCTTCGCTTTGTGCAGGGTGTTTTCGAAGCAGCCCTGGGTCAGGTCGTAATCCAAAAACCATGTCTGAGCCTGCCGCTGTTTGGGCGATTCGCTGGCGAAATAACAGCGCAGCGTCCTCGCACCTTTTTGCAGGATGCGCGGGACAAAGCAGGCGCCGGCAGGCAGCGTCACATTGTCGAATTTCTGCTCGGATCTGGCAAAACAGACGCTTTTCTCCACCCGCAGCGTCTTCACATTCACCACGGCGAGGGTGACATAGACAAAGGGCCACTCCGCACTCTCTCCACCCTGCACATCATTGGCCTCTGCCACAATGTAGGCGTGATCGCCCACGATGGCCATCTCCGCATCATGCGCCCCCTTTACCTGCGGCTCCGTCGTATTCACCAGCCCTGCCATCACCTTGTCAGCAGCCGCTCTGGCATCCCAGCCGGGCGGCAGGATTTCGGCCGCAGAAAACAACGGCAAAAAAAGAAAAAGGCAGGCAAATCGGAACATACGGCAGCGCAGTGCGATCCACACCACAATCAGCGCGCATCGGCAAGTAAGGATACTGAGGAACCTAGCCGGTCTATCGCTTTTCTGAGCCTCTACTGGCGCTGGCCCCCGACAGCTCGTCCTAGTGTTTTCTCTCCCACACAAAATC
>DMMK01000181.1 GCA_003453085.1 Verrucomicrobiales bacterium | reverse complement strand
AATGTAATTACCACACCAACCACACTTGATGTTCGGCAATGAAGTTATTCACAACACCCAAAAAAAATAAACACACTCCTTGTTCGGCCCGCAACACCTTTGGTTAATCCTTACGCACCCGATGCAGCTTCAATCCAAAATTCCCCTTCTCACGCCACAGGGCATAGAAGCGCACATGCTCCCCTTCATAGCTCATAAAAGGCAACCTCAGGAAACCACGCTCAATCACCGCCCAATTCCAGCCCCCACCACGCCGAAACACCGCCCCAGGCTCTTTCCCAAGCCTAACAAAATCTTTATCATGAACACCAATGACGTAAAAAGTGAAGTTGTGCAGAGGGTTCCGCAACTGCCACAAGGGACCGCGCAACCCCTGCCCAGGGCGATACCATGACGGAGGCACCGGATCATCGGCGTTGCCTAACCACCAAACGGGATTCCACTTCTGGGTTCCGCCCTGGGGCGGCTGGGCCGGGTGAAAAAAAGAGGCATCCGACCGATGCCCCACAGACGAATATTTGGGGGATACGCAGCTCACCAGCATCATCACACCCACGCCTAACAAAAAGCGCAACTGGGCAAGCGACATGAAACAACCATTCATGGTTAGGCCCGCCAGCCTTTCAGAAACTTCTTAAAGAATGCCGCGCCGGCCTCCAAATCCGCCGTGGCGATGAACTCATCCTTTGTGTGCGCCTGAACGATGCTGCCCGGCCCAATGGCCACTGCAGGGGTGCCCCCTGCCGCCAGGAAGGCTGCATCACAGAACCAGGGTGCCCCGGTCACCTCCGCCCCACAGTCCACCAGGCGCTGTACAAAGGGATTCTGCTCATCGGTATCCAGTGGAAAGGTTTCCGGCAGGGGCTCCACACGGGCCGTCGCATCGTGAGCCGCCACAAAATCCGTCAACAGCTTCAGGGCCCCGCCTGCACGCGACAGTCCCGGGGTGGTGCGCATGTCCACCCGCAGCACGCAGTGGTCGGCCACGATGTTGGACCTTGTCCCTCCGCGAATCATCCCCAGGCTGATGGTGCTATGGCCCAGCCATCGGTCTTCGCCGCCTACATCCTTCAACTGCTGGCGAAAGTCTGCATCCAGCGCCTGCACCAGGGAGGCCATCTTCACGATCGCGTTGACTCCTTGCTCCGGGATGGAGCCATGCACCGCCACACCTGTGGTGTGGATGTCCGCCCACAGGCAGCCCTTGTGCTTGTGCACAGTCTTCAGGCTCGTCGGCTCGCCAATGATGGCAAAGTCATAAGGCCCGTGATGAAGGGCAAAATGTTGGGAGCCCAACTGCGCCGATTCCTCCGACATGAAGCCTGCAAAATGAACCTCCACCGGCAGATCCGGGATCTCTACGCTCATCTCATTCAGCGCCCACAGCATCGCCGCCATCGGGCCCTTGGTATCGCTTGCCCCGCGTCCCCACAGGCGCTCTTCCCGCACTTCTCCGCCAAAGGGAGCCACCGTCATGCCCCCCACGCTCACCGTATCCGTGTGCGGGGCAAAAACGATGCGCGGCTTCGGTTTGCCATCCGTTGCTGGATTTAATGGAAAGCGCCCGATCACATTCGGTCGTCCAGGTTCCACCTCCTCCAGCACTGCGGCAGCTCCGCATCCCGTGAGAAACTCCGCCACGTAGGCCGCGCAGGCCGCCTCACCCGTCTGTTCCAGCGGACAGCCTGGATCCCCATCTGGATTCACCGAGGGAATGCGGACCAGGGCCTGACACAGTTCGATCACGTTTGCAGGTCGTTCGGCTTTCATGAGAGTTCAGCAAGCCACAGACCCGCACCCGGATCAAGCCTGCTTGCGCCACTGTTCCAGCAGCAGCACCAGACTCTCCGCCACCCTTTTGCCAGGAAGACCGTCCAAAATGACGATTTTATCCCCTCCTTGCCGCTCCAAATACACGGCATTGAAATGCTCACTGTTCATGCGCATGCCCGCATTCGACACGCGGAACCGTACGATCTCCTCCCGATGAACACGCAGCGTCTTGCCGTAGGGCCCCATCTTCCAGCCCGCCTGCAGCCCCTGATCATCCAGGTGCAGAGTTCGGGATTTGAACAGTCCGGTAAGCAGCCACAGCAGCAGCAGCGAGGTGCTGCACCACAAAAAGGGAAAGATGAACGGCAGATCAGACCGCGCCATGCCCACGGCCATGCTGCACCAGATGAGTGTAAAAAAAGTCAGCAGCGACCGCATCTTGGCAAACCGGCGTAACGGCAGATCAAAACTGACGGGCCTCTTGCTCCGGTTTTCAAAGGTGAATTCGATGTGCCTGCGGATCAGGTGCATTTGCAGTTCATCGGCATCCAGATTTTGCATCTGCCAGATTTTAACGGCCGCGTCCTGGGCGGCTTCGGTTTCTTTCTGCGCTTGGGCAGCCCCTTGCGCGTCCGGGGACTCCCAGGCCAGCGGCTGGTGGGGGGCATACACTGGCATGTCGTAGCACCATTTTTGTTTCAGCCCGCCACCATGCAGCTCCAGCTCCCACACCCAGGAGAGAAAATCAAACTCCGCCGTCCCGATGCGCTGCTGATCTTCCGCTGGGAGAGATGCCGGAATGTCAAAAACGACCTTCAGGCGGTGACCTCGGTCCTCCCGTATGGCCGCAGCAAGCGGCACCGATTGCACCGTGGTCCAGCGTTCCTCCCGGCGCGTGGTGGTGCTGTTCTCAGAGTCTGTCTCCGTCCATTCTTTGAAGCAGCTCAGCCTCGCTTCCAGGTTTCCCTGTAGCCGACTTCCGGCCATGGGCAGGGCCACCTCGGCTTTCAGCGGTCCGCCCGTGACGACTGGCAGCGGCCGCACATGCACCTGCGGTGCAGGCCGCTTATGCCGCCACCAGGCACGCAGAGTCAGCAGGCTGCACACGCCTAGCGGCAGCGCTGGCAGCAGACCCAGCAAGCTCACCGGATTCGCCCGCGTCATATCACTGTCCACGATCAGGACATGGAGCATCGGCCCCCAGACCAGCAGCATCCAGCCTGTGACCGCCGTCCACACCCACGGCCTAGGGCGGTTCTTGGGCGGGATCCAATCGCCCGCCCACTCGGGCTTCCATCGCCAGGGTTCGTCCGGATACCGGCTCTGGATGGCATGCACTTTCCCACGCAGCAATCGGCCCTTCAGCCCAGCCCAGAAAAAGCTCGCCCCGACAAGAGGAAACAGCAGCGGGAAAAGACTGGTGAACAGCAGCAGTGTCCACCGCGCCTCCCGGAACAGCACCGACTCCTCAGGCCGGACCACACTCACATAGCAGCGGAAAGCTCCCCCATTGTTTCGCGCCTCCATCAGCACATTCGAGATTCGCTCCTGATAGTCGCCAAAGTTGTCCGCACCCAGGCTCAGGGAAACCCTGTCCCCTTTGTATTGGCGGTTCAGATAAGTGTAGCGGTAGGTGGCCTCCGCCTCATTCATCAGCGTGTCACGGCTGGAGCCCGAACTCCGCCGCTCCATGTGATCCCGCAAGGTGCTGCTTTCCAGGACACAGGGTACCTCCACCCAGGCCCGGGCCTGATACCAATCCCACAGCATGCCCCAATAAAAGATCCCAACCCCCAGCCCGCCCAGAATGAATGGCAGACCAAAAAGCAACAGGAAGGAACTGCTGGCGGGCTTGGAACGTGAGGCCATGGAAGAGCGGGGATGAAGGCGGACAGACTGTTCCACCTGTTGAAGCGACGATGTTATCTAGGAGTTCAAAAGGATGGCGATTGCAATTTTTGTCTATTCTTACACTCCAGCCAGGCAGCAAGCCCCCTTAACCGGGCTTCATTCTAGCAACAGCCCACCAGCCAGCGGCGATGATGGCCTCGACGAACCCCAAACTGTGGTTTACACCCTGGCCACACCTCTTCACCTCTGCGCATGCCCACCTCTGATTTTCATGCTTTTGGCCCCAGTCATCTGGCTGTTTTGGGCATCTGTCTCGGGTTGCTGCTGCTGCTGACAGGGCTGCGTCGTTGGAAGCCGGAAGTGGCCGTGTGGGCAGAGCGGGCACTCGCCCTGGTACTGCTGACTCACTGGCCGCTGGTGGCCCTGAATCATTGGCTGCAAGGCACCTCGGAATGGGGCAACAGCCTGCCCCTGCATTTGTGCGATGTAGCGGGCATCAGCGGTGGCATCGCCCTGCTGACGCGCAACCGTCTGGCGGCCGAGATTGTCTATTTCTTCGGTCTGGCCGGGACATTGCAGGGGCTCATCACGCCGAATCTGGACCAAGACTACCCAGCCTTCCGCTTCTATGCCTTTTTCGTTCTGCACGGGGGCGTGGTAGTGGCGGCACTGCATGTGGTGACTTCCCTGGGCTGCCCACCACGGGAGGGCAGCGTGCCCCGCATGGTCGGGCTGACGCTGCTCTACGCACTGGTGGTGGGACTGGTAAACACCGTCACCAAGGCCAACTTTGCCTTCCTCTGTGAAAAGCCTGCCCAGGCCAGCCTGATGAATGTGCTGGGCCCCTGGCCCTGGTACATCGGCAGCCTTGTGCTGCTCTGCGCGGTGTTTTACAGCGTGCTCTACGCGCCCTTTTTTGTGGCCCGGAAGCTGAGTGCCCAAAAAACCGCGTGACCCAGGGGGTGACATTGCCTGTTGCCTCCCTCCCGGCTGCATGGTAGCAACCACGCCCAATTCCAACCCCTAATTGAAATCAGGCGAATGAAAGCCCAACAAATCCTCCAGGCCATCGGACCCGAACTCCGCCAGCAGATTCTGACCTACCTGCAATCCGACGAGCGCCCGGCCTACCGCGCCGTCATCCAGTCCCTGGCCCAGGCTCGCAAGCTGCGCCCCCAGTTCATCCTGGAAAAATCCCGCGCCCAGCAGGCCGAGTGGCTGCTGAGCCAGCTTTACATGAAAACCAATGACCCAGTGGCCGAGCAGATCCTCCAGATCTGGCTGCTGAAGTCCCAGGGCGCCATGCTCATCACCTTCCTCGATGCCGTCGGCATCCAGCACGATGGCAAAGGCCAGGTGGATGAACTGCCAGAAGAAATCTCCGAAGAAAAGGCCCAGGCCGGGATTGATGCCCTCCTCGCCCTGTATCCGCCTCAGCAAGCAGCCCTCTACCTTCACATGTTCCAGCTCCAGCGCACCGAAGGCTGGGCTGGCCTGACGGCTGCCATCGAGAAGACCGAGTCCATCCAGTTGAAGGCTTAGTCTAACACCAAGTATCGTTCATCATCGCCCCTTACCCGGCCTGCCGGGTAAGGGGCTTTCTTTTTTCCTTCTATCCTGGCTCCGCCTAGTCGATGATCAACAAACCGCCCCCTCTCAGCGCCACCTAGACTTCTCGAATTATTAACTCCTCGCGATTAGGGCTACACATCCATGAAACGAATCAAATGGTGCCTCGTTGTTATATTTGCTCTGGGCTTGATTGACGTGGTGTGGAGCTTTTTCGTAGTTTCGATGGTCGTTTACGCGAGAAAAATGCAAATTGTGGAGACGAGTGAGGAACAGTATAAAATAGCCAAAAACATTATCCGTGAAGTTGATGAAGCGGTAAGAACGGGCATTTGGTTTGGCGTGATAAACATTCTATGTTCATTCGTGGCGATCCGTGCCTGGTTACAAGCAACCAGCAAAAAATCACCGCCTCTGAATTAGAGCCAGCGTGCCCGCCCACGCCCTGTGTGAGTCTCGCAGACCATCCCTTTACGGCGACTCCGCCTCGCCCTCTTCAGGGAAGCGTTCCACGAAGCGCATGGCGTAGTCGATGAATCGCAGGGGCACGTCGTCGGTGGGGCCGTTACGGTTTTTGGCCAGGATCAACACAGCCTGGCCTTTCTTCCGCTCCTCCTCTTCCTCGGTGCCCACCTCCATCTTGCCACCGGCATAGTCTTCACGGCTCAGCAGGCCCACCATGTCGGCGTCCTGTTCGATAGAGCCCGACTCACGAAGATCTGAAAGCACCGGGCGCTGCCCTTTGCGGGACTCCACCGCACGGTTGAGCTGGGCCAGCACGATGACAGGCACGTTCAGCTCTTTGGCGATGCCCTTGATCCCGGCGGAAATTTCGGCAATTTCGATCTGACGGTTGTCCTGCGCACGGCGGCTGCTGGAGGTCATGAGCTGAAGGTAGTCGATCATGATCATCTGGATGTCGTGCTGCTTCTTCATGCGCCGCGCTTTCGCACGCATCTCCAGCACGTCCAGACCCGGAGTGTCATCGATGAGGATGTTCGCCTTTTGCAGTTCACGGGTCGCCTTGGTCAGGGCCTCCATCTGCGCACGCGACATCAGGCCGCGGGAAAGGTCCTGCATGGAAAGCTGCGCACGGGAGACCAGCAGACGTCGCACCAGCATGGTCGCGCTCATTTCGAGACTGAAGACCGCGCAGGCCTTGTCACAGTCCACCGCCACGTGCTCCACGAGGTTCATGGCGAGGGAGGTCTTACCCATGGAAGGACGGGCTGCGATGACGAACATTTCACCGCCTTGCAGGCCGCTGCTCATTTGGTCCAGCTTGCTGTAGCCGGTGGAAAGACCGCGCAACTGCCCCGGATGCTCCAGCATGTACTGGATGGAATCAATCGCCTCCGCCACGTGGGCGGACAGAGACTTCACCCCGTCGCTCTTGCCATTGGTGGCCTCACGCACGGCCAGCACGCGCTGCTCGCTGTGGTCAATGAGGGTGTTGATATCCGCCTCCAGATCACTTTTTCCATGCTCATAGGAAGCCTCGATATTGAGGGAGCAGGCATGGATCATCTGACGCAGCACGTGCTTATCCTGGACGATCTTTTTGTAGTAGCTGTAGTGCGAGGGCACCGGCACAAAGCTGAACAGCTCCGTGATCATCGCCGGGCCGCCCACGCGGTCCAGCAGCCCCTGGTCACGCAGGGCATTCGTCACCATCACCGGATCCACCGGCAGGTTCTTGTCATAGAATGACAGGAGCATTTCATACACGGTGCGGTTCGCCTCGTGATAAAAAGCCGCCGCAGGCAAAGTCACCCGGCTTTCGCTCAGCCGCTCGTTCGGGTCCTGCAGCAGGCTGGAGATGACCCCTTTTTCAGCCTCGTCGCTGAAAGGCAGCGCACGGTTGATGTTCGCCAGCAGTTCCTCGGCCGTCGGGATCTCATTACGCTTGCGGCCAAAGGGATTGGCCTGCGGTTTGGCGGCAGCTTTGTCAGGGATTTCTCCTGGAGCTGCGGCGGCCTGGACAAGGTTGGAAACGGATTCTGCCATGTCTCCTCATACATGGAGGAAGGCCCGGACGATGCAATGTTGGCAACCTGTGTATAAGTTTCTTCGATTTGTGAAAAACTCTCGGCTGGTCACGAAGGTATCACTCTGCGTAAGATGCGGATTCTTTTTCCCGTTCCTTACGCCCCCATGCTCCGACCATCCACTGCCCTTGCCCTCCTCGCCGGATTGACGGTGAGCGTCTTTGCAGCCAAGCCCGACAAGCCTGCCAAGAAAGAAAAGGAATTCGTCGCGGCCAAACCGGCCTTCACGCCGAGTGCTGACACACCTGCATTTGATCCCTCCAAGGTGACCCCACAGCACCTGGATACCAGCATGTTCAAGGTGCCCGAGGGCCTGGAGATCACCGTCTGGGCCACCTCGCCCATGCTTTTCAATCCGGCCAACATGGATGTGGACCACGCGGGCCGCATCTGGGTGGCTGAAGGCGTGAACTACCGCCGCCACAGTGGCCGCAGCCGTGAGGGGGATGCCATCCGCGTGCTGCAAGACACCGATGGCGATGGCA
>DMMK01000077.1:2443-2735 GCA_003453085.1 Verrucomicrobiales bacterium | reverse complement strand
CTTCAAAGCGGTGAGGGCATGCACGCTCAGCATCTCGGGCAGCCGTTCGCGGTCAGGCGCAATGACCGAGATTCCGAGGGCGGGCACGGCAGCCAAGGTGTGGCCCCCCTGCTCCCACACCACGGCCTCCAGCGTGAGGGAGATCTCATTTTTCCAGGCCTCGGATCGTTTGGCGGGTCCCACCTTCATCTCCGCCTGGATGATTTCCGGCTCGCCGGAAACCATGCGACGCGTGCTTTCATCCAAAGGATGTCGCTTCAGCAGATCCTCCGCCAGATCCAGTAGCGACGAC
>DMMK01000077.1:0-2351 GCA_003453085.1 Verrucomicrobiales bacterium | reverse complement strand
AGCGACGACTTCGCCCGCCGCTCTTTGTTGGTCAGGGTGCTCAGCTCAGGAAACAGCAACATCTCCAGCACCATCTGTGGCTCCCCCTCCGCACTGGTCTCCAGCGTGCGGGTGATGAAGTGCAATGTGGTGTCAATGTCCGGCATGAAACGACTTCTTTGAAGTACTTTAAGTCACACAACGCTGCTTTGCGGATTCAAAGATCGAATGAGTGAAATCAACCTTGCAGTAGATTGGGACAAAACAGTGAAGTTCATTGGTGGTTTTCCTTGGCCCAGATGAGGGCATAAGTGAATCCTAGGCTGAAGCCCTTTCCGATCATAAAGGTTTCATAGTCGAGACTTGCTACGTGCCCATTGGCCAGACTCCGAAGGGTTTGGGACGAACCTGCAAACTGGTTCAATGCCATGCGAGGAGTGGCATGATCTTTCGCACGCGGGCTTTTCAGATCGTGCACAGCAGCATCGATGGCATCTGCACAAGACAGCAGTTTGTGGCTAAGATCGGGTGCGATGGAAAAGCGTTGTCCATCCTGTGCCCCGCTCATATTTCGGGCGAGCTCATAGGCCGGTAAAAAGGTCTTCAGGTCTGTCCAGGCTTTGCATAAAACATTCACGGCAGATTGGTAGCTGGTATCTAGCCCTGCCTCTTGAAAAGCTACGGGTAGTGAGGGAGTTTTTAGCGTCGTACCCGCCTGAAGCCGCTCTGGCGACGAGATACCATTGAATGTCTGAACAAAGCCGCTGAAATCCCGATGCCCGTAGGCATCGTTTGCGATCGCTTGCAAATTGGAGCCCTTTTCAACAACGATCATTGCAGATGCGGGTGAAGGGACATCGGCAATCTCGACTTTTGGCAATCGAGGGGGGATGACAACGGTTGTCTTTTTCTCACAGCCCATCATGAAAGATGCGGCGAGCACCAACAGGAGACTGTTGAATCGAAGCAAGATGTGTTTCGTTATCAGTCTCATGCTGGTTTCTTAAATCTCGCTTACCCCAGCCGCACACTCCTCTTCTTGTCCAGTTTCAGCACCGCGCCGGTTTCCCAGGCGGGTTCGGCCTTGGGATCGGTGAGTTTTTCGCCATTGAGCTGGATGCTGCCGCCCTGGATGAGCCGACGCACATCACCGCCGGACAGGGTTTGAGTGAAGACGGAGAGATAGGCATGCTGCACCACGCCCAGCACATCTCGGCGATCCGCCAGGGTCAGCAAGGGCAGCTCCACCTTGTCCATATCCTTTTTACTGAAGCGCAGGTCCCAGTCGTCGCGGCATTCCTGGGCGGCGGCTTCGCTGTGGTAAACGGCCACACATTTCCCCGCGAGGGCTTTTTTGGCTTCCATCGGGTGCATCGTTGCATCCAGTTCTTCGCCGAGGACGAGCAGGTAGTACTTGGCCATGAGCTCGTCCGGGATGCTCATCAGCTTGCCGAACATTTCCTTCGGCGCATCGGTCAGGCCCACGTAGTTGCCCAGGGATTTGGACATCTTTTTGACGCCGTCCAGACCTTCCAGGAGAGGCAGGGTCATGCAGATCTGCGGCTCCATGCCTTCTTCCTTTTGCAGGTCGCGGCCTACCAAGATGTTAAACAATTGGTCGCTGCCGCCGATCTCCACGTCGGACCGCACCACCACGCTGTCCCAGCCCTGCATAATGGGATATTGGATTTCGTGCAGGCGCACTTCGGTGCCATTGGCCACGCGGTTTTTGAAGTCTTCACGCTGAAGCATCTGCTGAAGGGTCACGCGGGCATTCAGCTTGATGACTTCCATGAAAGGCATCTCTTTGAACCAGTTGCCGTTGAAGACGACTTCCGTCTTGTCTTTGTCGAGGACGAGGAAGGCCTGGTCGGTGTAGGTCTTGGCATTGGCCAGCACTTCGTCGTAAGTCAGCGGCGGGCGGGTGGTGGATCGGCCGCTAGGGTCGCCGATCATGGCGGTGAAGTCACCGATGATGAGGACGATCTGGTGCCCCAGGTCCTGAAACTGGCGCAGCTTTCTCAGCGCCACGGCATGGCCCAGATGGATGTCTGGCGAGGTTGGGTCCACCCCCAGTTTGATACGCAGGGGGTTGCCCTTGGCCAGTTTCGCCGCGAGTTCTTTCTCGCTGTGAATGGTCACGGTGCCGCGCTTGAGGATTTCGAGTTGTTCAGAGACAGGGAGCATGATGGAGGGAAAAGAGGGTCGGATGCCGGGATGACAGCATGACGAATGACGGGCAAATGACAAATGCCCAAAGCATAAGTTGATGCTTTTCGGCCGGTTTTGGGCTCGCTTCTCAGGCGGCACTGGAAGACGGGGCCGGAATCACCTCGTCGGAAAAGCCGGGTGCGGGCAGGTTTGATGCACCC
>DMMK01000316.1 GCA_003453085.1 Verrucomicrobiales bacterium | reverse complement strand
GGTGCTGGCGCTGGTCGGCCTGGGAGACCGGGCCAAGAGTCGGCCTAACCAACTTTCAGGCGGTCAGCAGCAGCGTGTGGCCATCGCGCGCGCCCTGGCCCATCGGCCCAAGTTTGTCTTTGCCGATGAACCGACGGCCTCCCTGGATGCAGGACGTCGCGGCCTAGTCATGGATTTGCTGCTGGACTATACCCGCGAGACTCAAGCCTGCCTCGTCATGGTCACCCATGACACGGATCTGATGCCGCTGTTTCCCCAGCAACTGCGCGTGGAGGATCTCACGGCATGATTTCGGCCTGCCTCCATCTCGCCTGGCGCTACGTGGCGCGTCATCGGTTGCAGACGCTGCTGCTGGCCGCTGCTTTGGGATTGGTGCTGGCCTTGCCGCTTTCCATTCGGGTCATTGTCAGTGCTGCTGAATCTGCCATGCGTGCGCGGGCAGCCTCAACTCCTCAGGTGATTGGTGCCCGTGGCAGTGCCCTGGACCTTTTGCTGACGGCGCTTTATTTTAAACGGCAGCCTTTGCCGATGATTTCGGTCAAGGTGCTGGAGGAAGTTCGCGCGGCCAAACTCGGCACCGCCATTCCTCTCTATACCCGCTTTCATGCGCAAGAGGCCCCCATCGTGGGCACCCAATTGGAGTATTTCACTTTCCGAAAACTCACGCTCAGTCAGGGCCGGATGTTTGCCCGTCTGGGCGACTGCATCATCGGCGCGGGCTTGGCTAAAAAACAGGGGCTGGCAGTGGGCGGTCACGTTTTTTCCTCGCAGGAACAGGTCTTTGACTTGGCCGGCATTTACCCGCTGAAAATGCGCATCACAGGCATTTTGGCCGCCAATGGCACTTCGGATGATGAGGCCATCTTTGCCGATCTCAAGACCACCTGGCTCATCGAAGGGCGGGCCCACGGCCACGACGACCTCGTCACCGAAGATGCCATTTTGTCGAAGGAAGAAGGCAACGTCGTCGGCAATGCGAGCGTGCGTATGTTCAACCAAGTCACGGAAAAAAATCTGAGCAGCTTCCATTTTCATGGAGACCTCAGCGCCTACCCGCTCAGCGCCATCCTCATGAAACCTGCCGATGCGAAGGCCGAGGCCTTGCTGGCGGGGCGATATTTGAAGAGTGACAACCCGGCCCAGATCATCCGCCCGCTGGACGAATTCGAGGCTCTCATGAGCACCCTGTTTCAGATCGAGACCCTGGCATTGGTGATCCTGGCGCTGCTGGCGGCGGCGGCGCTCAGTGTCGCAGCCCTGGTCTTTGCCCTGACCTTCCGTCTGCGGAAACGCGAATTTACCACCCTGGATGACCTCGGCATCTCCCGTCGTGCCCTGGCGCTCACCAAGCTCATGGAGGTGGCGCTGGTCACAATCCTAGGCCTTGCCGTTGCTGGTGGGCTGACTGCCCTGGTCTGGCTGAATGCCGATGTCGGTGTGGGGCTGCTTTTGAGGCTGTAGCCAGGGGCGACGGTCACAAAGATACGCTCCGGGCCATTTCTATGACTTGCCCCGGCGCGAGTCCCGCGTTGAATGGGCCGACTCTCCGACTCCTTTCCCGCCCCGATGCACATCGCCGACATTCTTGCCGCCCAGCGCCCCACGCTTTCCTTTGAGTTTTTCCCTCCCAAGACGGCGGAGGCTTCGGAGGCCCTTTACCAGACCATCGGTGAACTGGAGGCCTACAAGCCCTCTTTTGTCAGCGTGACCTACGGTGCGGGTGGCTCGACCCGGGAACTGACGCATGACCTAGTGGTGCGCATCAAAAAGACCACCACGCTGGATCCTGTGCCGCATCTCACCTGCGTATGCCACAGCGAAGCCGACATCGCCGCCATCCTGGAGCGCTATGCAGAAGCCGGTGTCAGCAACATCCTGGCTTTGGGCGGCGACCCACCCAAAAATCTGGACGGTTATGACCGCAAGAAGGATGCCTTCCAGCAGGCGGCAGATTTGGTGCGCTTCATCAAGAAATTCAACGACAGCGGGGCACACCCCGACAAGCGCGGCTTTGGCATCGGTGTGGCCGCTTTCCCAGAGGGCCATCCCACCACGCCTAACCGGGTGTTGGAAATGGAACATCTGAAGGCCAAGGTGGATGCCGGGGCCGACTACATCTGCACCCAGCTTTTCTTCGACAACCACGACTTCCTCGATTTCCGCGACCGTTGCCGTCTTTCCGGCATCCACATCCCGATTATCGCGGGCATCATGCCCATCACAAGCGCCAGCGGTATGCGCCGAATGGCGGAACTCGCCGCCGGGGCCCGTTACCCGGCCAAGCTGCTGCGCGCCATCCAGCGCTGTGGCGGCGACGAAGAGGCCGTGCAGCGCGTTGGGGTGCACTACGCCACCGAGCAATGTCGTGACCTTCTCGAAAACGGGGTGGATGGCATCCACTTCTATACTCTGAACAAATCCCAGGCCACGCGTGAGATCTACGCCAGCCTGGGCATCCGTGATTCAGCCGCCGTACGCCCCGCATGAGCGAAACCCCACCACTGATCGTCGCCATCGAGGGTGGCGGCACCAAGTTTGTCTGCGGTATCGGCACCGATCCGCACAACATTCTGGACACGGCGCGGATTGACACCACCACGCCCCATGACACGCTGGAAAACGTCAGCCACTGGATCTCCAAGATGAAGGTGGCCCATGGCCCCATCGCGGCCATCGGCATCGGCACCTTTGGGCCGGTGGACCTGAACCGCGACAGTGAGACCTACGGCTACATCACCACCACGCCCAAACCGCACTGGCAGCAGACGGATGTGGTGAGCTTTTTCAAACACCGCTTCAAGGTGCCGGTCGGTTTTGACACGGATGTGAATGCGGCTGTACTTGCTGAGTACCTCTGGGGTGCAGGGCAGGGAATGGATCCTCTGATCTACATCACCGTCGGCACTGGCGTTGGCGGCGGGGTGCTAGTGAACGGCCAGCTTTTGCACGGCCTGCTGCATCCAGAGATTGGTCATCTCATCGTGCCTCCACCGCATAACAGCCAGGCCATCCAGCGGGAGGGCCAGTGCCCTTTCCACCGGAGCTGCGTCGAAGGTTATGTCTGCGGCCCTTCCATCGCCAAACGCTGGGGCGTGAAGGCGGATGCGCTGCCACCGGACCATCCTGCCTGGGAGGAGGTGGCCGACGTGATGGGTTATGCCCTGATGAACATCACGCTCACCCTGGCACCAAAGCGCATCATTCTGGGCGGCGGCGTCATGGAGCAGCCTCACCTCATCCCGCTCATTCAGGGCAAGCTAACGCAGCACATGAATGGCTATCTTTCGGTGCCGCAGCTGAGTCATGACATTGAGCAATTTGTGGTTAGGCCCGGTCTGGGCGGGCGTTCTGGCCTGCTAGGTTCCATGGCTTTGGGCCGCATGGCTCTGGCCAGCAAAGCGTCCTGATGCCGACTCAGTTCTGACACAGCCCGCTACGCCGACGGCGCAGTGCGAGGGCTGCGACGGAAACCAGCATCAGCAGAGCCCGAGAGGGCTCTGGAACGAGGCTGATACTGAGGATGCCGGTGGTGAACAGATCGTCAGTGTTCCACACCAGACCTGCGGGCAAGGTGGGCAGATCGAACTGCGTGACATCCCCTGCCACGGGCTCCGTCAGGCCCGACCAGTCAAACAACCGCCACTGGTCATCGGCTGCCCAGGCGGTCATCCCGGTGGGGTTGGATACTTTCACGATGGTATCGGAATCCATGCTCAGAATCCCCAGGATCACAGCCAGGTCTGCCGAAGTGGAGAGACTGGTGTTGTCGCCCTGGCCAGCACCGGAAAAGAGATCAAAGGCAAAGGTGGCTCCACCCATCATGACCATGAGGCCGTCTCCAGACAGATGAATCGTGAGCTTGCCAGCACCCGCAGCGGGCAGGCCTGGAAGCTCCGTGCCGACCTGCAACGTCCCGCCTGCGAAGGTGATGATCTCGTTCATGGCCGGCGCGATGCGTCCGGTACCACCCAGCACGGCGCCCGCGCTGACATTGACGGGGCCTGTGCCAGTGCCTGAACCTGTGGCATTGGTCACCAGGAGCGTGCCGTTTTCAACCGAGGTGCCACCACTGTGCGTGCTGCCGCCAGTGATGATCCAGGAGCCCGTGCCCGTCTTTTCAATCTTGCTGGTGATGCTGCTGCTGACATTGGGGAAACTGACGATCTCATTGGCCCCTGCATTGGTTCCTGAAAGGCGAAGCACACGCTGCACAGTATTGGTGCCCGCTGCGGTGAAGGGGGCGGTGAACTTGACCGTGCCGGTGCCGGTATTTTCCAGGATGGCCACGACGGAAACGACATCTCCGGGAATGTCGGTATTGCTGACATTCAGTGGCCGGTTGGTCACAGAATCGGTGGAACCGGTGTAGCGCAAAGTAGCCACGGCATTGAAGTTTTGCGAACTGGTGGTCGCTGTCGCCATGTCAATGATGTGGGTGGTGCTGTTGAAGTCGCCAGTGCCGAGCGAGCTGGGGAGCCCCCGGTCTGCCAGCTTGGTGACCTCAATGGTGTTTTGCAGCAGGGTGGTTTTGCCACGATAGGTATTCGCGGGCCCCAGTTGCAGCGTGCCCAGGGAAATGGTGAGGTTGAGGTTGTTTTCGTTGGTGCCCGTGCCCCCGATGAAGGCGCTGCGGAAATCGAAGGTGCCGCTGAGGTAATGAAGGAAGGTTGAGAGATTGGCTGTGCCGCCCACTAGCGCATTGGCCGTGCCAGTGCCTTCCGTTCGCAGGCCACCATATTGTGTCACGGCATGTCCGGTAGTGGCGCTGCCCAGGATCATCTTGCCACTGGTGCTGCCGCTGCCGAAGATGAACGGGGTGCTGGCATACAGGTAGTAGCTGATGGCGGTGGCCGTATTTTTTACGAGCTGAAGCGTGCCATTCTGGATCCTGGTGGCTCCGGTATAATCTCCCGCCGCATACGCGGAGTCATATTCCAAAATCAGGGTGCCGGGCCCCGCTTTGGTCAGGCCTGCCGCACTGCCAGTGCCGCTGGCCGCATTATTCAGGATGCGGCTACTGATGATGAGCGGTGCCTCGGTGTTGTTTTGGAATACGACCAAGTCCGCCGATCCCACTGCGCCGCGCAGGCTGGTGGTGCGGATGGCGCTGGTATTTGCACCCACAGCCGGGGTGACCAGAATGCCGCCGGTGGTGAGCATGCGTCCGCTGGCATCCTGAGTGATGGTGGTTGCCTGGGCTTGATTGAATCGCAGACTGCCGATGGCGGTGCTAGCGGTCAATGTGGTGGTGCCTACTCCAGGGGCAATGTCTGCATTGCCACTGAGGGTCCCGGTGCTGCTGGCCGTATAACCACTGATGCTGGAAAGGCCCACGATGTTTCGCAGTGTGGAAACGGCCGTTGTGGTGGCTGCCCAGTCATCCAGTCCCACGGTAGCGTAGGCTCCGCCGCCAGTGCTGGTTAGCAGGGCGTTGTTGGCGCCAGCAGTGGTCTTGATTGCCCCGAGTGCAGGCAGGTCAAAGCGGGCCGTTCCTCCGAGAGCGCGGGTGATGGCTCCGAAGGTGATGTCCATGCTGCCAGTGCCTGTTGAAGCCGCGCCAATGCGTGAGTAACCGCTGTTTAAAGTCAGTGTGCCGAGGGCTTGACTGCTGGCGGAATCCGTCTTGCCGGTGGTCCGAAAATAACCTCCGCCCAAGGTCAGCGAGCCGACGGTGCTGCTGAGGGTGGCACCGCTGTAAAGAATGTTAGTCGCGGGTGCGCCGATGCCGTCAAAGTTGAGGTGCAGACCGCCATTGTTGACCGTCGTGACACCGGTCGCATTGCTTGCTCCTGTGAGCGTCAGCGTGCCACTGCCTTCCTTGGTCAAAAGACCGGTGGTGGCCGTGATGGGGCCACGAACCTCGATGTCACCATTGCCGGAGAAGGTGTAACCCGTGGCACTGCTCTGCGTGGTGAACCCTCCTGCCAAAATTAGCAGGCCTGCATCGGAAGTGAAGCGCGTGGAAGACTGCACGCGCACCGACGGAGTGATGGTGTTTACGCCGCTGAGATTTCGGATGGCTCCGTCCAGCGCGATGCCGTGCCCATTGGCCTGGATGGTTTCCCCGAGGGTAATATCCCCTGAAAGATTCAGCGAGGCCCCAGCCATGATCTTGGTCGCCGCAGCAGCACCCGTGCCGCCCAGGGACTGGCTGCTGCGCACTTCCAGAACACCGCTCTGAATGGCCACGATGCCTGTGAAGGTGTTTGTTCCTGTGAGCACCGTGCGCCCGTTGCCATTGACATTCAGGCTCACGGCTCCGGTGCCATTGTTGGTGATGGCCGAATGCACCGTCAGTGGCTGTGTGGTGGACATGTTGGTCAGCAGGATCTGTCCGGCCACATTGTTCGCGCCCCCGGCCGTCAGCACGCTGCTGTCGCCCACCGCGCCCACAGTCAGGCCTTGAGCCCCTTGCAGCATTTGCAGGCCGCCCACCGCACCCAGGCGCAGGGTCTTGCCACCGAGATCCAGCTGGCGTGCGCTGGTGCTGTCCGTCATAGAAATCGTGGCCACATCAGTCACACCGCTTTCAAAAGTCACCGCACCAGCGGACCCGGCGGCAACCTGCAAATGCGTCCCTGTGGTGTAGCCTGGCTGCGTGCTCACGGTGGAGACTCCGTCATAAGCCAGGTCCCCTTCAAAAACGCCTACCACACCTGCTGTTAGGCTCGCCCAGCCGCCGGTCTTGCCATCAGCCCCAGCATAGGTCGCCCAGGTGCCAATTAATCCGTCGGACACACCGCCTACGCTGCCTGTGACCTGGCCTGAGAGAGGCCCCGTGATGGCCAGGACGCCATTGCCAGTGCGGGTGATGGCGCCCAGGTTCAGCGTCATGCTGCCATTAAAACCAGAAACCGCCTGGATGGCCGTGGCGCTCTGTTGCACAC
>DMMK01000315.1 GCA_003453085.1 Verrucomicrobiales bacterium | reverse complement strand
ATACGATTGAGCGTGATGGATTGGTGAAATTGCGGCCGTTCGGGCGTCGCACTGCGACGCGATGAGTGAAGACGGCGCGCGGGCCAAAACCGCGCCTTGAAGAGACTGTGTCAAAACTCCCTCAACTTTTAGATTTCTAAAAAACGACGCAAAGAGATGCGCTGTAGCGCGTCGGAAGCAGGGGCTGAAGGTGATTTGATACCCTAATTTGAGCCTTTTTGGGCGAATTCTGGAGTTTTGACACACTCTCTGAAAGGCGCGGCTAAGATACGGACGCCGCTCTGCGGCTGAGGAAAGAGGCAACGGGATGCGTATCAGACCCAGGCGGCCTGAAGCTTGGTTTCACCAATCAGTGTGGCAAAATCATATATTCGCTTGGCTGTTATCATGGAGATATCATTCTGCGTTCCTGCTTTTTCAATCGGCCCTCTTTTGGGAACCAGGTCTAGGACTCGTACTCGATGTGCTCGAACACGGCTCCGCCTAACAAACGATCCTTTTCATAGAGGGCGCAGATCTGGCCGGGGGTGAGGGCGCGCTGAGGCTGGGCATAGACGAGCTCGGCTCGGCCATCGCCGAGGGGGCGGAATTCGGCATCGCCTGCGGGGCAGCGGTAGCGCGGCTGGGCCTGGAGGAGGCGGGGGGCAGTGAAAGGCAGGCCGGTGGTGGAAAGGCCGGTGAGGGTGCATTTGCGCGCCCAGAGGAGCGGAGTATCTGGACGCTCGATCGCGATGACGAGTTCGTTTTTTTCGTGGTGTTTGGCGACCACGACGTAGGCCTGTTTGTAGAGGTTGCTGGCCACGCCGATGCCTTTGCGCTGGCCGAGGGTGTAGAGATGCAGGCCGCGATGTTCGCCGAGCAGCTTGCCTTCCAGATTCACGATGGGGCCGGGTTTGTCCGCCACAAAGGTGCGCAGGAAGTCCTCCATCTTCACCTCGCCGATGAAGCAGATGCCCTGGCTGTCTTTTTTGTCAGCGGTTTTGAGCCCCAGTTTGCGGGCTTCCTCACGGAGTTCGGGCTTCAGCTGATGGCCGATGGGAAAACGGGCGATCTGGACCTGCTCTGGCTTCATCATGGCGAGGAAATAGGTCTGGTCCTTGTTGGGGTCTGCACCACGGAGGATGAAGGAGTGAGGGCCGGAGTGCTGAGTGCTCAGTGCGTGGTGCTCAGATGGATTTGCGCCTGTTTGGGGCTTCTCTCCGCTTTGGGACTGAGAACTGAGCACTGAGAACTGAGCACTTAAGCCGCCTTGTATCGCAACCTCTGCGCCCCCCTCATCGCCGCCTTTTTGCGCATAGTGGCCGGTGGCGATGGCATCAAAGCCGCGTTCTCTGGCCCAGTCCCACAGGACGCCGAATTTCATCTCGCGGTTGCACATGACATCGGGGTTGGGGGTGATGCCGTCCTGGTAACCTTCGAGGAGGTATTTGACCACGCGCTCGCGGTATTCGTGCATGAGGTTGACGACGTGGAACTCGATGCCGAGCTGATCGGCCACGGCGCGGGCGTCCACGATGTCTTCCTCCCAGGGGCAATGACCGATGATGTTTTCCTCATTGATCCAGTTTTTCATGTAGGCCCCCACCACCTCATGCCCCTGCTGGACGAGCAACGCCGTGGCGACGCTGCTGTCCACACCTCCCGACATGGCTGCCAAAATCTTCATCTTTGCCCATCGCATAGGCTGGGGCGGGCCTCAATTCTCAAAATGAGGTTTGGAGAAATGGCGGGCCAAACGGGTGGTGGGTAGGACTGGGGGATCACTTCTTGTTTGCAAAGATTTATAATTACCATAACTTAGATTTCTTGTTCCCTGCCCTGGTGCTGGGGTGCGTGAAGACTGCCTTTTATGAAGCGTTTTGTTCTCTTTCTTCTGTCCGGTTTGCTAGGGGTCTCTGCGATGCAGGGGCAGACGGCGCGTGTCGCGGGTCCGGTGCATGAGCAGATCCGGGGGGTGATCGATGAATACGAAACGAATGTGAGGGCGAATACGCAGAAGATCATCGCGGCGACGACCGAGGAGGAAAAGGCGCGGTACCGGGGCACCATCCCGAGCGCGGGCCCCTATGCCACGCGGGTGATGCAGATCGTGGAAGGCCACCCGGACGATGCGGGGAGTGTGACGGGGGTTTCCTGGCTGATCACCCAGGCGGCGGCGTTTCCGGAATCTGAAAAGGCGCTGCAGATGCTGGCGGGCAGTTTGGCGATGAAACCGGGCACTGCCCCGGCGGTGAAGGCGCTGGAGTTCCGGCCCCTGGAGCAGGTGGAGCCGGTCTTGCAGGCGATCCGGGAGAAGAATCCGCATGCGGAGGAAAAGGCCGCTGCGCTGCACGCGCTGGGGATGCAGTATTTTCGCCGCTTTGAGGCCGCGCTTTCTCCCACGGAGGCGGAAGCCGCGAAGAGCCGGGCGATGGACTGCTTTCAAGAAATCGTGGCCAGTCATGGGCAGGTGACCATCCAGGGTTTCCCCATTGCCGAGCAGGCGGGACGGATGCTTTTTGAGATGGGCAATCTTTCTGTGGGCAGTCAAGTACCTGAGATCGAAGGCAAGGACCTGGACGGCCAATCTTTCAAGCTGAGTGATCACCGCGGCCAGCATGTGATGCTGATCTTCTGGGGTGGGTGGTGCCATGCCTGCCACGGCGTGCTGCCAATGGTGAACCAGTTTGTCACGGAGATGAAGGGGAAACCGGTCACCGTGCTCGGCATCAACACGGACCTTCCTGAAGAGGCGCGCAAGGCCTACGCCGACTACCACGTGAACTTCCGCAACTGGTCCGATGGCACCACCTCCGGCCCCATCACGACGCTTTTCAACCTGCGCAATTTCCCGACGTTTTATTTGGTCGGTCCTGATGGGAAGATTGTGCTGAAACAGACAAGCCTGGAGGCGGTGAGGGAGAAGGTGAAGGACATCAAAGGATAGACTCAAAAAGGAGGTTCCTTCTCTTTTGGCTTGGCGGTGCGGGATGCTTCTGAGCAAGATATTGCTCCCCCCTTTATGTTTCCAAACTGGTTCGGTCTCTTTTGTGCAGGTATCGCCCTGGTGGCCTTTTTTGTGAGCTATGGGCTGACGAAACGGATGACGGTGAAGAAGCGCAATCTTTGGGCGATGGCGGCCCTGGTGCTGGCGTTGCCTGGGGCGAGCTTTGCTGCCTACTATGCGCATCTGGTGGAGGTGCCGGCGTGGTATTATGAGTTCCGTTCGTGGCGGGGCATTGAGGCCTGCCTGATCTTTGTTGGCATTGCTGGAGGGATGGTGGCCAGCCGGATGGGGCGCATCAGCCGGATGCTGCCATTGCTGATGGTGATGCTGTTTGTGACGGTGCCTTTTGTGAAACCCTTCCTGGGGCCCTTTTATGATGGGGCGCTGCGCGATCATTGGGACGGGGATGTCTGCCTACAGAGCACGTATTCCACCTGCGGGGCAGCCTCAGCCGCCAGCATCCTGAAGCAGTATGGCCTAACCGTGAGTGAGACAACCCTAGCCAAGGAGGCCCACTCCTACCAGGGGGGCACGGAGGTGTGGTATCTGGCACGGGCGATCCGGCGGAGGGGGCTGCGGGCGCAGATGCATGTGACCCGAGGTGGCGGGATTTTCTTCTGATGGATGCTTCAGCCGGGCTGCCGGGAATCTTTGGGGTGACTTTTGGGCAGACGGGCCATTTTATTACCCTCCTCTCCCGCGATGAATCAGGCCGGTTTCATGTGGGCGATCCGCTGCGAGGAAGCGAAATCCTGACGGAGGAGGAGCTGCGGAAGCGGTATGTGTTTACCGGCTTTTCCATGCGGGTGAGCAAGGCGGCTGAATGAGGCGCTCAAGACCAAGCGGAAGCGGTGAGAGTGAGGGTATAGGTGCGGAGATCCACAGGCCAGGTGGCGATGGCTTTTTCAAAACCGGAACGCTGGCCAGCGAAGAGTGCCCGGCTGGCTTTTTCGAAGCCCTGAAGGTTACCAGCGGTGGCGACCATGAAGCGGTAACCGGCTTCGCGGGAACGACGGAGCGTGTCCTGATGCTGGGATGTCCGCCGGGCTTCTTCCACCAGTTTGCGG
>DMMK01000716.1 GCA_003453085.1 Verrucomicrobiales bacterium | reverse complement strand
CCTAAAAGCCCCCCCACAAGCCGGCGCAGGGAGCTGTACCCCTCGGCGCCAAAGACCTCCGGGCCCCGAAAAAGACCCACCCCAGCCGGATTCGGCGCATTGGCGATGACGGGCAGTCCACCGCCCGTCACAGCACCCGCCACCAGGGCATACTTCAAATCGGCACTGATGCCATCCACCAGAGACCCCAGATAGGTCAGAGCCGCGTTGTCCGTCAGCGCCGTCAGCCCTGTGGCCCCATAAAATAAAGCATGGCCACTGAGGCTGCTGATCAGAGGCTTTAACCAATAAGCCTGCAAGGACCCCAGCGTGACCAATCCCGCGAGGAAGAAACCCACCAGCAGCCCTTCCTTCAGCTTGAGGTTGTCCTGATACTCCCGTGTGGCTGAGACGAGCCCCAAGAACAGCATGAAGACACCAAAAAACACATCCGGGTGATGCGCAAAACCCACGACGGCGGCGAGGAACAGCATGTGCAGCAGCGTCAGCCAGACAGGCACCGCGCCGCTGCGATTTTCCGCCACCTTCAGCCCGCGCAGTTCCTGACGAAACAGGAAGGTGACGATCGTCGTCGCCGTCAGGCAGCTCAGCGCCGCACGCCAGCCAAAGTGGGCCAGCATGAACATCGTGTCCCACTCCCATTTTGCAGCCACCATGAGCACAGGCGGTGCGGCAAAGTGAGTCAGTGTGCCGCCGATGGAGACATTCACAAACAGCAAGCCCAGCGTGGCGTAGGCCAGTTTCAGGCTGATGCCCTGGTCAAAATAACGGCGCTTCAGTACCAGGGCCAGTAGGGTCATGGCCGCAGGCTCCGTGATGAAAGACCCCAGCAATGGCCCTACCACCAATGAAGTCGCATAAAAGGCCATGGCCTCTTGCATCGGCAGCAGACGCGCAATGCCGCTGATGAGAGCTTCCGCCAGTTTCACCACAGGCCGGGTGGCGGCCACCACCATCACCACCAACACAAATTTGGGTTCCGTGTAATTCAGGCTCTCAATGTAAACAACGGCCTCATGGACGGAGCCTTTTAGCACCACAATGCCTGCGAACAGTGCAGCCGCCCAGAGGCCAAACACCACCTCCGTTTCGGCCAGGAAGTGAAGCAGATTTTCCTGAATGGAGCCGCGAGGGTACTGATGCGCCCAATGCGCAAAACGTTTCACCGCAAAGGTGTGCAGCACCGCCAGGGCGAACAGCACCGTGGCCAGAATTTCCATGGGGGCAGGATCCATCCGACTACCCTAGGGAGTCAGGGCCATGAGGCAACCCAAGAATCATCCGCCGAATTCATCCATCTTGTTAGCCCACAAAAAACGGTGCAGTTTTTCTGCACCGTTTTTTGTTTACAGGCTGGATTAGACGCTCACGATTGTCCTGAAGCCCCCGTAGGCCATGCGCTTGTAGTCAAAAGGGGGAGTGCCTCCATGATCGGGACAAAATTCATGCATGCGCGGATCGGCCATGACTTTGGCATTCACCTCATCACGGTGTTCTCGCGATTCATAAACAATGTAGGCAAAGACCACGGTCTCCCCCTCCTTGACTCCGGCGAGCGTGGGGAAGGAGACCATCTCCTTGGCGTCCGTGTCTTCGGCCACGCATTCGCGATAGTCGAGGGCCCCGTGCTCCATCCAGATCTTGCTCGCCTTTTCGGCGATGGACTGATATTCGGAAATTTTATCTGCCGCGATGGGCAGGACGAATCCATCAATGTAGTGTGACATAGTGTTTGGCTGGGTTTGTGGGTTGAACTGAAAGTGAGAAAAGGTTTAGCGACGGAGCAGCCCCGCCCATGCCCGGCGCTCCACCCACAAGAGGTAAAGAGGTGCCAGGCTGAGGAAGGCCAACATGCCAATGGTTCCGCCGCTGCTGGTCAGATCTTTGGCAATCAGCGCATGATAGGCCAGGATGTTGACAATGATCGGCCCCAGGACGAGCAGCCCGATGTTACGCGTGCGGGGAACGATGACCAGCAGGCCGCCCACCAGTTCGCACAGCTTGATCAGCGTCAGCATACCAGTCGGACCGAGGGCCCCCATGAAAAGGGCTGCTGGGGATCCTTCGGGCGGCATGTCTTCCGGTTTCGGCTGGACCAAATTAAACAGAACCATGACAGACGCCGAAAGGAATAGGAGGCCCAGAAGGGCGCTGACGACAGGCGGTATGTATTTCATAGAAGGGAGACTCGGTTAAGGATTAAAAGTCTGTGTCTCAGATTTCACGCTTGCTGAACGGCGGCAGGATCCATCCACATGACTTCCCAGATGTGACCATCCAAATCCTGGAATCCGTGGGCATACATAAAACCGTGATCCTGAGGATCATTAAAAGTCGAGCCGCCTGCAGCCACGGCCTTGGCCACCTGCGCATCCACCTCCTCCCGGCTTTCACAGGACAGGGCGATCAAAACCTCCGTGCTATGCCTGGCATCTACGAGAGCCTTGGGCGTGAAGGTTTGAAACTTGGGCTCGGTCAGCAGCATTGCAAAAATGGTATCGCTGATGACCATGCACGCAGCAGTATCATCGCAGAACTGCTCATTAAAGCTGTAGCCCAGCGCGGCAAAAAACGCCCGGGACTTGGGCAGGTCTTTGACGGGGAGATTAACGAAGATCATTTTGTTAGTCATGGGAAGGCAGGATGTTTCTAGGATTCGTGGGAGGTGATGTGAACGGCTGTTCAAAGAGATGACGAATGGGAGGAAGCACTGAGGACATGCCGATGAATTTTTTATTCATGCCGAATGGAGGGCCAGTAAAGCGGCCAAGCAGTCGAAACTTTCCTCCCAGCCTAGGCGAAGCTCCGGGCCAGAGATCTCACTGTCGGCAGACAAAGGAAAGCGCAGGCACAAGTGCATCAAAGTGCCCAGACCATGCTCCTGAAGCGTGACAGCCAGGAACAATTTCCGCGCCTCACTTTTAGACGCCAAGTCCTCGCCAGAGCTCAGCCAAGGGACGAGGGAACCCGTCAGCACGATTTCCAAAAGCTCCGGCTCAAACAGCGCTGAAAAATAGCCCTCCATCCGGCAGAATTCACCATCGAGACAGCGCGTGTCCAAAAGGAAGCACCCGCCAGAACGTGCCTCCACCTCACAGGCAGGATGCGTGCAGGAATGGGCACCCCACCACTGGGACAATGTAGCAGGGTCTGTCCAAGCCCCGAAAACCGATTGCCGCGAAGCATGAAAAACACGGCTCATCACCAACTCGCCCATCGAGTCTGGCAAAAGGTGGGTGCTGGCAGCCATGCGATCTGTGTAACTGAAGAAAGATGTTTTTATGACAACCCCCGCAGGAGTCGGACAACCGATGGCCCATTAAATCATACCGAAGAAAGACAGCGCCAGAACTCCACGGGGGCACTTTCGTCAGTTTCTGGGGCAGGCCAGTCGCCTCGCGTGTGCTGCTGGTCTGCCAGAAAACCGTCTCATTTTCAGGCATTCTGGGATTGGCCACACTCAGTAATGACACTGACCATCCAGCCGATGCCGAATTTGTCCTTGAGCATGCCAAAGCGTGGAGACCAGAAGGTCTTGCCCAGTGGCATGGTCACTTCGCCGCCATCCGCCAGGGCATTAAACCTGATGTCAGCCTCCTCTTCGGTGGCCACCCCCAAGGACAGTGAAAAGCCCGCAAAGGATTCGACCTCGCCACAGCCATCGGAGGCCATGACGACGGTATCGCCCACGCGGAAGGAGGCATGCATCACTTTGTTTTCAAAGCCTGGAGCCAGCATGTCTGGCGGTGGTGGTTCAGGACTTTCGCTGAAGCGCATGACCATTTCAATCTTGGCAGCAATGGCTTCGCGATAGAATTCCAGGGCCTCTTCACAACGGCCGCTGAAAAAGAGATAAGGCTGAATGATGGATGTTTTCATGATGTTTTGATGGCTGTTTGTTAGGTAAATTGGGGGTTATTTTGAAGGATGGGAAAAAGAGCGTCGGGCAAAATGTGCTGCGAGCTTGAGCAGGCTAACCAAAAAGACGACCATAAGCACCAGCAGAAGCCCCTGCCGCAGGCCACTCGCATCCGAATGACTGAGGCCTATGCCTGTACCCAAGGCGACATAGGCAGCCATGCATGCTGGGCATTTCGGCAGGCAAAGCAGCGCCACCACCGAGCCGATGCCCGAGAGAACGGGCACCGTGGCAACCTCACGACGGCACAGACAAGTAGGTTTCATGAGGCACAGCCGCAATCGGCGGTGGTCGGAGGTTTTTCCTGTTTGCAGCAAGCTTCTTTCCCCTCCGTTTCATAACTGTCATGATGACGCCACCAGGAAGGGGCCACCTCCAGATGCGCCTCATCACGCCCTTTCGGCACCAGGTCCAGATAGGCATAGGCTCCGTCCAAAGACTCCAGTCCGCGACCGAATGAGGAGTAGGTGTGGAAGATGTTCCCCGCCTCGTCTTTGTAAAACACGCTCAGTCCGGGCAGTTCATCGATTTCAAGCTTCTCCGGGCGGTAATTGTAAAACACTTCCTGCCCCATCTGTTCGGGCTTGAAGGAGACTCCGAAGTCGTAGTTGAAGTCGCTTTCATAAGATGAAACCCAGGCAAAATTCCAGCCCATGCGTTTTTTAAAGACCTCCAGCTTGGGCCAGGGTGCCCGGGAAATGGCGACAAAGGAAACGTCCCTCTGCTGAAAATGAATGCGGGCTGGATCCACATGGTCAGCACCAAAGGAGCAGCCGACGCAACCCTCCTCCCAGTCCGGGCCGAACATGAAATGTTGCACAATGAGCTGGCTGCGGCCATCGAACAAGTCGGCGAGAGCGACCACGCCATCAGGCCCCTGAAAGCGGTAGTCTTTTTCCACCTTCATCCAGGGCAGTTCGCGGCGCTTGGCGCTGATCCGGTCCCGTAGGCGAGTGAGTTCCTTCTCCTCCTTCAGGAGATCCTGTCGCGCGGCCAGCCATTCAGCAGGCGGCACCACCGGATGATTTTTGACCTTCTCGGACATGGGCTGCATTTTCATAAAATGTGAGGTTAGAGTGTGGATGAGCAGGTAGGGACTCCCCTTCCCTGCGACAAGGGATCTCGATGAATCAGTGGGGAGATTTTGGCGAAGGCAGTTAGGCCTTCGGCGCGGTCTCGACGATGCCTTTAAGATTGGCCAAACCCTGGATGAAGAAGTCTCCGCACATTTTATCACAGTCCATCACTAGGCCCATGGCCTTGCTCATGAAGTTGTTCTTGCCGGACATGGTCCACGTAACCAGCGTGCCTGTGCCTTCCGGCTTGAGGGTTAACTCCACGTCGTTGGTCCCGGCAAAAGGGCGGATGAATTCCAGCTTCATCCCCACCCGTTCACCCGGGCGGCTTTCCACGATGGTCTGTTTCCCTTCGCCGACATCGTTGTTCCCGGACCATTTCACGGAGGATCCCACCCCTGCCGGAGGGCCTTCGAAGGTGTATTTGCAGTTCACGTCCAGCTTGGCCCAGGGGGACCAGTCCTGGCCTTTGCGCAGATCATTCACCTGCTCGAAGACCGCCTGCGGAGTGGCCTGCATGGTGGCAGAGCGCGAGACACGAAAATCATCCGGACGCATGGAGATGACGACCGTGAGGATGGCAAGGACGGCAGCAAGGCCGATGAGAATTTTGGTGATCATAGTTTGTTTGTTCGTTAGGTTTGGGTGAATAAAAAAGGTTCAGTCAGGCTGCTTTTCCAATTCCTGGAGGCGCCTGTTCAGCAAGCTGCGCTCGGAGGCCATTTCGGTGAGTTTCAGTGCGGCGCGCAGGTGAGTGGCCGCAGATTCGTAATGCTGCCGCTGTGCCTCCAGCTCGCCCATGACGGCATGAAAAAGGTGATAGGAATCCAGCGGCTGACGGTCCAGGATGGCTTCCACCGCAGCCAGCCCCTTCGCTGGGCCCTGCACCTTGGCCAGGGCCACGGCACGGTTCAGGGCAATGACGGGCGAGTCATTCATCTGCAGGAGATGATCGTAAAGGCGGAGGATCTGCGGCCAGTCGGTGGAGGCTGCATCTGGAGCCAAGCAGTGGCAGGCCGCAATGCCCGCCTGGAGGTGGTATTCGCTGGCCTGATCTCCCCGTGCCGACAATCCCAGGTGATAAATGCCCCGCTGGATCATCGCCGCATCCCACAGGCCACGGTCCTGCTCCTCCAGCCGACGGATGTTGCCGTCGGCATCCTGCCTGGCGGCAAATCGGGCTCCATTGAGCAGCATCAGCGCCAGCAGCGCATGGGTGCGCGGCTGATTCCCTGCCGGGTGCCCGGCGAGGAGCAGGGTTAGCCGGATGGCCTCATGGCACAGATCTTCGCGAATCAACTGCGGGCCGCTGGAGGCCTTATAGCCTTCATTAAAAAGCAGATACAAAATCTGCAGCAGCACCTCCAGCCTTGTGGGCAACTCCACCCCGGAAGGGATCTCAAAGGCCACGGCTTCCTCCTGCAGCTTTTGCCGAGCGCGGGTCAGCCTCTTTGCAATGGCCGCCTCCGAGGTGAGAAAGGCGCGGGCGATTTCCTGGGGGCTGAAGCCACACATTACCTTCAGGGCTAGGGCCGTCTGCGAATCCTGCGGGAGCTGGGGATGACAGCAGGCAAACATCAGCCGCAGACGGTCATCTTTGATCTCATCATCAAACCTCGGCTCCTCTCCCGTTTCGGTATCCGCCAGCCGCTGCTCGATGAAATGGACGATCTGCGGCTGCTTATGCTGAAAGCTGGATTCCCGGCGGATGAGGTCCAGCGCCAGATTCTTCGCCGTCTGCATCAGCCAGGCTGCCGGATTTGCAGGGACGCCATAAAACGGCCACGTTTGCAGCGCCCGTGCCAGCGCCTCCTGCACCACATCCTCCGCCATCTGTAGGCGATGGATGCCAAAGATGCCCGTGAGGATGGATACCAGCTTTGCCGCCTCATGACGGAAGAGATGATCGGCCAACTGACTGATGCCAGACTCGGCACTGGAGGCGGAAGCGGACATGGCACTTAATGTTAGGCGGCTGCCATTTTTTCTTCCAGAAGGCGGTGAAAGCTGGGGCACTCCGGTGCTACGGGGCGGACTTCCGCCGTGGCTCCGCAGTCCAGCATGGGCCATTCTTTGGCGATGCTTACCGCCTCCTCCATCGTCTTCACATTCAGCATCAAATAGCCGCCGATGGTTTCCTTTGACTCGGCAAACGGCCCATCGGCCACCTGACGTACCTTTTTTCCTGAGATCACCTTCCCCTCTTCGAAGAGAGGTTGGGCGGACTTCATTTTCCCCTGCTGCTGTAGGCGCTCAAACCACGCCATGGTCCGCGCCATGACCTGCTGCATTTCTTCAGGCGAAAGATTCTCTTGCCAGCCCGTGGCGCGAAAGAGGACCATGTATTCAGTGGATTCGGATGGAGATAGGCTCATAAAAAAGGAAGGTTAAAAGTCGGTATTCATAGGCATGACGAACGGCCAGGGCCGCTGAGGACATCCGGACGAACTTTTTTTGTTTTTTTCGTCTTCCTGGAAGATGTGGACGTCTGAACCCCAGGGCGTGGAGGGGGAGAATCGAACAACGAATTCACAAAATCACGCGCCAGTTCGATATTCTGGATCACCATATCCGGGCTTTGGCGCGTCTTGCCCACTAGCATGGAACCCTGCCAGAGGCTGTTGAGAAAATGAGCTACCTGCGCGGGCTCAAAGGGACGCCGGAGTCGATGGATCTTTTTTGCCTCTGTCAGCATGCGCGTCACCCGTGATTCCCAGTCCTGCAGATGGCCATCGCAGGCGGCCCGCATGTCCGCATTCACCTGAGAAAGCTCCTGCGACATCATGCCCACCATGCAGACGCACAGCTCATCAGGCCTTTGATTAAAGCTGACCATGATGTCCAGCAGCCGGTGCAGTTGCTCCAGCGGATCCACCCCGGGCTCAGCCCAGGCGGGTGTGTACAAATCTGTGCCCATTTGAGCGAACGCATCCACCGCCGCACGCGCAATGGCCTCCTTGCTGGCAAAGTAGTGGAAGAAGCTGCCCTTCGTCAGCCCCGCCTCCGCGCAGATCTGGTCCACGGTCGTCGCCGCATAGCCCTGGCGCAGCATCAGGCGCAGCGTCGCCCCTACCAGCCTTTGGCGGGTCTCAACGGGATTGCGGACATGTTTGGGGATAGCTGGCATACAAACCAGTTGGTATATAACTAAAAGCACCACAAGACCGCAAGAAAAACTTTCGCCCCATCTCTCTCAGGGTCGCGCAGGTCTGCAGAGCGCCCGTGTTAACACCTTCTTAACACCTTTTCGCCTGCCCTTAACTACGCAGAACCGCAAACGGGAGAATCATGTCCGTGAGCCGCAAGCTCTCCGCCCATGATTGACCTCCTCTACCTCGGCCTCTCCGTCGCCTTCATCGTCCTCTGTGTTCTATACGCCCGCGTCATCGAAACCCTCTGAACCCCGCCCGCTATGGAAACCTTCCTCATCGCACTCATCGCCACGGCTCTGCTGGCCTACCTCCTGGTAGCCATGCTGCGCCCTGAAAAATTCTAATCCCCTACGATCATGCACACGAACGACTGGCTGCAACTCGCCCTATTCCTGGGCCTCCTCGCGCTCATCACCAAGCCCATGGGCCTCTACCTCATGCAGGTGCTGAACGCTCAAGGTCACACTTGGCTGGACCCCATCCTGAAACCCATCGAAAAACTGACCTATCGCCTCCTGGGCACCGATCCCCAGCGCGAGCAGAACTGGAAACAATACACGCTTTCCATGCTGGCATTCAGTCTTGTCGGCATGGTCTTCACCTACCTCATCCTGCGCTGCCAGCACTTGCTACCATGGAATCCACAAGACCTGCCTGCCCTCAGCCCTCACTTGGCCTTTAACACCGCTGTCAGCTTCACCACCAACACCAACTGGCAGAGCTATGGCGGCGAGAGCACCATGAGCTATCTCTCGCAGATGGCCGGCCTCGCCGTTCAGAACTTCCTGAGCGCTGCCACCGGCATCGCGTTGGCGATGGCTTTCGTGCGCGGTTTTGCACGAGCGGAAACCAAGGCCCTCGGCAACTTCTGGGCCGACATGGTGCGCGCCACGCTCTACGTGCTGCTGCCCTTCTGCCTGCTGCTGACGGTCTTCTATGTCTGGCAGGGCGTGCCGCAGAACCTTGCTTCTTATGTCGAGGCGACGACGGTGGAGGGTGCCAAGCAGACCATCGCGCAGGGCCCGGTGGCCTCGCAGCTCGCCATCAAGATGCTGGGCACCAACGGCGGTGGCTTTTTCAACGCCAACTCCGCCCATCCCTATGAGAACCCGACGGCACTGACCAACTTTGTTCAGATGCTGGCGATTTTTCTGATTCCTGCCGCGCTGTGTTTTGCGTTTGGCCGGGTCGTGGGCGACCAGCGCCAGGGCTTTGCGATCCTGGCGGCCATGACGGTGATGTTTGTGGTGGCCGTGATCGCTGTGGTTTCCGCTGAGAAAGTCGGCAATCCGCAATGGGTGGGCCTGGGCGTGGAGCAAACCGCCAGTGCCCTGCAAGCGGGGGGCAACATGGAAGGTAAGGAGGTACGGTTCGGCATCAATGCGTCGGCACTGTTCGCTGCCGTGACCACTGCCGCCTCATGCGGTGCCGTGAACTCCATGCACGACTCCTTCACGCCCCTGGGCGGCATGGTGCCGCTGGTGCTGATGCAGCTGGGTGAGGTGGTGTTTGGTGGCGTTGGTACAGGCCTCTACGGCATGCTGGTGTTTGCCATCCTCGCAGTCTTCATGGCGGGCCTCATGATTGGCCGCACACCGGAGTACCTGGGCAAGAAGATCGAGCCCTACGAGATGAAGCTCACCTCGGCGGCCATCCTGGTCACACCCATTCTGGTGCTGGTGGGCACGGCGATTGCCGTAGCCACGGATGCGGGCAGGGCGGGCATCGCCAACCCGGGCGCGCATGGGTTCTCTGAAATTCTGTATGCGCTGACCTCTGCCGCCAACAACAACGGCAGCGCCTTTGC
>DMMK01000705.1 GCA_003453085.1 Verrucomicrobiales bacterium | reverse complement strand
ATTTCGTAACTGAACTCGGCGCTGGCAAAGAGGGCCGAGGTGCCGCCGAGGGGGGTGCCGCCATTGGTCACGGGACCGAGTTCACGTTCAGCAAAGGCACGCACGCTGTTAGGCCCACCATTGAAGACGCGGGAATCGATGGGCAGTTCCTCGGCGGCGGCACCCTGGATGCTGAGCAAGGCAGCCCCGGCGGCGAAGCGGAACTTCTTGGTGATGGGCCGGTACCAGGCACCGCGAAGGTCGGTGCGCATGTAGCTGACATTGGAGCCCATGACATCCATGGTGGACTCCAGGCGGGCGCTGACAAACCAGCCTTTGCGCGGCAGGACTGGGCTGTCGCGATAGTCCAGCATCATGCTGCCGCCCAGGCTGCCGAGGGTGTAGGTGTCCGGGCCGATTTCGGCATCAGTCAGGACATCGGTGGAGACGGTGTTGGCGGAGACGCCGGCAAAGACGGAATAGGTGAAGTGCTTGCTGGCCCGACGAGAGAGTTCCAGGTTCAGGCTGGTGCCGTAGCGGGAGTATTCGAAGAGGTTGAAGTTTTCCACCGCGAGTTGGACGGAGCTGGCATAACCAGAATTAAAAATGGCGGGGTTAGTGAGCTTGAGAGAGCCGAGCGGACCTGCGGTGCTCCAGTTCAGTTCTGCGGCCAGGGTATTGCCCTGATCGCGGAAGTTCGTGTTGCGGTAGTTCACACCTGCCTGGGGGCCGAGGAAGGTATCAAAGCCGAGTTCAAAGCCCAGGGTTTTGGGTTTGGTCTCCTCCCCGGTGATGCGCAGATCTGCCTGGGCGGGGCTGATGCCGGGCTGCAACTGGGGCTCCACATCCAGCCGGGCAAACATGCCTGTATCGAGCGCGCGCTTGAACATGACGTCCAGGTCCTCGGCAATGTAGTACTTGCCCTCGGCCTCGCGGAAGCCCGCGGTGAGCACACGCTTGGAGCCCCGGCTAAAGTCTGGGTGCGGGACGATCTGCGCCACACGCACACGCTCCCCCGGAGTCATGCGGATGACGACATCGACAGTGCCGCCTTGCTGGCCGAGCTTGTAATCGGAAACGGTGGCTGAATTCAACCAGCCGGATTCTTTGGCAATGCTGTTGAGCTGACCTTCGATCTGCTGCACGCGTGCTTCATTGAAGGGCTCCCCAGGAGTCTGGGCAATGAGGCCGCGCATCTGCTTTTCCAGCTCCACCGGGCCGCCGGCAAAGTCCACGCTGCCGAAGGTGAAACGCGGGCCAGGTTTCACCTCCATGGTGATGTCGCGCAGGCCGTCGCTGCCGGTAGCGGCTTCAGGTGTCAAAACAACTTCGGCCTGGAGGTAACCTTCCGCCCGAAGACGGCGCTGTACCAATCCGGTACCGCTCTGAAGTTCGCTCTCCACCCAGACGGGGTTGGTTTTATCGGCCCCCTCCTTTTCAATGCTGGGGCGCAGCAAGAATTTACGCAGTTCTTCCTCAGGCACGATGAGGTCGCCGCGCCAGGTGATCTCACCCACGCGGGTTTGCTGCCCAGACAGGATGGTGAGGGTGATGGTATCGCCCTTGAGATCCCAACGCACCTCCGCCTGCGGCCAGCCTTCGCGGATGAAATGCTGACGGGTGAAGAAGGCCAAGTCATCTGCCAGGGGCTCGCTAGGGCTGCTGCTGCCGGACAGGGTGAGCTGATCCTTCAGCATCGTGTCCAGGCTGTCCCAAGTCACAGCATCGGTGCCGGAAACGGTGACGGTGACGCCGCCCTCGCGGAGGGTATGCACGGAGTCTGATTCCTGGGCCGCCACCGAGACAGCCACGCAGCAGACCAGGGACACCGAGAGGCAGCGGAGCCTGTCTCTGAGGGAAGATGGGCGCCGGGCCCGCTTTGCTGCATCCTCACTGCACATGCTGTGGCGTGTCGCCCTTGAACGTGCCTTTGTCAATCTGACCCAGCATGTCAATGAAGGCATCTTCGAGCTTGCGCTCTTCGCGGTGGAAGTCGGTAACCTGGAGACCATCGGTTATCATTCGGCGCAGGACCCCTGCCAGCGTGCCTTCATCTACCGATTGTACGCGGAGCCGCGCGCCGCGTTTGGTTTCCTCCACCACCTCGATCATGGGCGCAGTCAGGGCCCATTGCACGAGTTTGGCGGGATCTCCAACCACTTGCACATATACCAATGTCTCCGCCACAGCGGCGGTGCCACGGGTCATGGACTCGGCATCGCCATGGTGAACGATGCGGCCTTTGTCAATGAACAGGAGGCTGTCACACATTTCCCCCAGCTCGCTGAGGATGTGGGAGCTGATGAGGATGGTCTTGCCCTCCTCTGCCAGGATGCGGATGAGCTGCTTCAGCTCCACCCGCGCCTTGGGGTCCAGCCCGGCGGCGGGCTCGTCCATGATGAGAATCTGGGGATCGTGCAAAAGAGCACGTCCCAGGCACAGGCGCTGGGTCTGGCCTTTGGACATCTTGTTGCTCATGCGATCTGCCAGGGGCGTGAGGTCGGTGAAATCCATCACCTCCTGGATGCGCTTCAGCCGCTCTTGTCCCTTGTAACCGAGGGCGCGGGCGTAGAAGTCCAGGTATTCCAGCACGGTCATGTGCTCATAGGTGCCAAAACTGTCCGGCATCCAACCTAACAAACGACGCACTTTGGCCGGGTAATGGACGACATTGTGCCCGCCGATTTTCACCGTGCCCTCATTTGGGTAGTCCAGGGTAGCCAGGATGCGCATGGTGGTGGTCTTGCCCGCACCATTGGCCCCGACAAAGCCGACCACCTTGCCGTGGCCGATGCTGAAGGAGACGCCCTGCACGGCCTGCAGCTTGCCAAAGGAACGCTGCAGATTGTCCACCACGATGGCGGGCTGGCTCAGGTCCATTTCAGGAACATGGGATGCTGGCTGGTGCATGATCAGGGGGGAGGGACGCTGCCATAGACGAGGATTTTGTCCTCTTGCCACCGGATGGCGGAGAGGGTGTCCTGGGTGAAGCCGGGGGCCGATTTGGCCGTGGCAAAGAAGTGGTTAGGCAGCACGGAGGTCAGCTCCTTCGTCGCGGGGATTTTGGCGATCTCCACGTGTCGGCGCCACCACTCGCCGAGTTGGCCGGGCTGCACCTTCGCCAGTTCCGCCTTCTGTCCGGTGGCGAGGGGGGATTTCAGCGACCAGACGGTGCCATCTGGACCTGCGTAAAACATTTCCTCCAGGGTGAATCCCAAAGCAGAAACCAGGGTGGGCGGGGCATCCGGAGTGGCCCCCGGCTGAATCTCCAGACGGGCACGGGTGGAGATGGCGGCACGGATCATTTGCGCCTGCTCGGCCCGGCTCTGGAAAAAGTTTCCTCCACGGTTGGCTGCCTGCAGGGTGAGATTGACCGGCTGAGAATCATGAGTGCTTTTCAGCTTCACCCAGTCTGAGGCGGGTAGGGCTAAAGGCTCCACCAAGGCAGGTTGCTTGAGCTCAAACCCCGCCCCTAGCAGCACGCCGGTGCGGCTGGTCTGCTTTTGGGTGACGTAGGCGGAGGCCTCGGCGGGCTCCACATTGATGAACACGATGCGGGCACCGATGCCGCCAATGCCATCCTGCAAAAGGATGATGCCTACCATCGCCAGACTGGCCCCCAGCGAGAGGAGAGGGGTAGTGAAAAAAAGGCGGTGCCTACGGCCTGAAGGAGCCAGGATGTACAGATTCACCGGACCGACCAGAACGCCGAACAAAACGAGGAAAACGATGACCTGCCACGAATTAAAACTGCGTTTGCCCAGGGCGGCAAGCGGGCCCCAGTCGGAATCCCGCGTGTGCTCAAGGCGCAGCTGTTCCAGGCGTTCTACACCTTGCCAATAACGGGAGACCGTCTCATCGGCAGGGATGTTGCGACCGTTCCAGGTAAGGGTTTCGATCTGCCCCAGCGAAAAGGCTTTGTCATCCGCAGGCAGTCCGTTGGCGGGGAGCTTCGTGACATAAAAATGCAGCCTTCCGCCTAACCGGACCCATTGCAAAAGAGCATTCCGGCTACCTGGCTTCAGGCTCTGCCATTCGGTATCGGTGAGCATGACGTAATCAAAGCCACTGAAGGCCAGCCAATCCTCAGGCAGATCCGCCGGGACGAAACGGCTGCCG
>DMMK01000511.1 GCA_003453085.1 Verrucomicrobiales bacterium | reverse complement strand
GCCATTGAATACCCTCTCCGGTGGTGAGGCGCAGCGTCTTAAGCTCGTCGGCCACCTGATTGAAAGTACCTCTGAAAAAGGCGAGGCGGGCACTTCGCTGTTGCTGTTGGACGAGCCCACAACGGGGCTGCATTTTGATGACATCGCTTTGCTTGTGAAGTTGCTGCAACGTCTGGTCGAGGAAGGGAACAGCCTGCTCGTGATTGAGCACAATGTGGACGTGATCCAGTGTGCCGACTGGGTCATTGACCTCGGTCCGGATGGTGGGTCGCAGGGCGGCCAACTGGTCGTGGCGGGCACGCCTGAAGTGGTGGCCGCTTGTGAAGCTTCCTGGACTGGCAAGTATCTGGCGGAAAAATTCGGGCAGGGAAGAACTGTCGCGCGGGCAGCTGAACAGGCCGCAGCGTATGCCACTCGCAAAGCCGCTCCACGAGAGTCGCTTGCGGCCAATGCCATCAGCATTCGCGGAGCGCGGGAGCACAATCTCAAAAACATCTCGCTCGATATTCCGCGTGACCAGTTTGTGGTCGTCACAGGGCTCAGTGGCAGCGGCAAGTCATCGCTGGCTTTCGATCTCGTTTTTGCCGAAGGGCAACGCCGTTTCCTGGACAGCATGTCTGTCTATGCACGCACTTTTGTGGAGCAGATGGAAAAGCCGGAGGTGGATGTCATCAGCGGTGTGCCCCCGACGGTGGCCATCGAACAACGCATCTCTCGCGGCGGTGGCAAATCCACCGTGGCCACAGTGACCGAGGTTTATCACTTCCTTCGTCTGCTGTTTGCCAAGCTGGGTACACAATATTGCCCCAAGTGTGATGTGCCCGTGCAAAAGCAGAGCCTCAGCGCCATCACTCAGACAGTGGTGGAGCGTGCGAAAAAAGGCCCGCTACAGATCCTGGCTCCGCTCATCAAGGCGCGCAAAGGCTTCCATACCGATGTGGCCGAAGCTGCGGCCAAACAGGGCATCGAGATGCTGCTGGTGGATGGCCAGTTCCGTGAGACGGCGAATTTTAAGCGGCTGGAACGGTTCAAGGAGCACAGCATTGATGCTGTGGTCGGCCAGGTGAAAAAAGGTGCCTCGGCGCTGGAACTGCGCCCCCTTTTGGAGAAGGCGCTGAAGATGGGCAAAGGCACCGTCAAACTGTGGCTGCCGGGCAATACCTCACAGGTCCTCAGCACGGAGATGAGCTGTCCAAAGTGCGACCTCTCCTTTGAGGAGCTGGACCCTCGCCTGTTCTCCTTCAACAGCCCGCACGGCTGGTGCCGCACCTGCCGTGGTTTTGGCTTCAAGGTCTCATCACACGGCGCCACACCACGGCGGGATGACATCTCGAAACTGGAGGCCGAAATGGAGGAGGAGCGCCGTCTTTCACGTGGGGCCGACGATGATGAGGAAGATAACGAGCGGGTGCTCTGCCTGGAATGTCACGGCTCACGCCTGAACGAAACTGCACGCTACGTTCGCCTGCAGGACTTTACGGTGCCACACCTCAATGCCCAGTCGGCCATTGAGGCGGCGGAGTCGGTAAAGAAGCTGAAGTTCGCAGGCACGGAAGGCATCATTGCGCGTGACATCATGAAGGAGATCGAGCAGCGCCTGCACTTCATGAAAGAGGTGGGGCTGGGCTATCTTCAGCTCAATCGCAGTGCCGATACCCTTAGCGGTGGCGAGGCCCAGCGCATCCGTCTGGCGGCCCAGTTGGGCAGCAACCTGCGCGGCGTGCTTTACGTGCTGGATGAACCCACCATCGGCCTGCACCCACGCGACAATGAACGCCTGCTGGACACGCTTGTGGCCCTGCGTGACAAGGGGAATTCTCTGCTGGTGGTGGAGCATGATGATGACACCATGCGCCGGGCAGACACCATCATTGATCTTGGGCCCGGTGCCGGGCGTTTCGGTGGCGAAGTCATTTCCCAGGGAAATCTGGCCCACATCCTCAAGGATAAAAAAAGCGTCACAGGGCAGGGACTCCGGAATCCGTTTAAACACCCTTTGTTAGGTGAGCGACGTGCCTTGCCAGCGGTGAAAAGCAAGGACGGCTGGCTGAAGATCAATCGTGCCCATGCCAATAACTTGAAAGACATCAATGTCCAGATTCCTGTGGGCCGTCTCACGGTGATCACGGGCGTCAGCGGCAGCGGGAAAAGTACCTTCCTTCATCAGGTTCTCTTTCCTGGGATGAAGGCGCTTTTGAGCAAGGAGAAGAAACGCAAGTCACCCAACCAGCCTTGGGATTCCATCGTCGGGGCGGACCAGTTCGGCTTCGTCTATGAGGTGGACCAGTCTCCCATCGGCAAGACCTCACGTTCATGCCCGGCCACTTATGTGGGGGTGCTGGATGACATCCGCAAACTCTTCGCCCAGGTCCCCGTGGCCCGTGCGCGGGGGTATGACGCAGGGCGGTTTTCCTTCAATACCGAGGGCGGTCGCTGCGAGGCCTGCCAGGGCAATGGCAATGTGAAGGTGGAGATGAACTTCCTGCCCACCACACGGGTGCATTGCGAAATTTGCAACGGTCTGCGCTTCAACTCCGCCACCATGGAGATCGAATACAATGGCAAAAACATTGGCCAGGTGCTGAAGATGAGCATCACGGAGGCGGCCGAGTTCTTTGCCCACCAGCAACGCATCGCGCGGCCTTTGCAGTTACTGGCTGACACGGGTGTCGGTTACTTGCAGTTAGGCCAGCCCAGCCCCACCCTCAGCGGTGGGGAGGCCCAGCGCATCAAACTGGTGACGGAACTCAGCGGCGGTATCTCGCGCTCAGCCACGGAGAAAATTCGCGGGCTGAAGAACATGAAGAAGAACCTCTACCTGATTGAGGAGCCGACCATCGGCCTGCACATGACGGATGTGGGTCGCCTCATTGATATCCTTCACCGTCTGGTGGACGATGGCCACACGGTGGTCGTGATCGAGCATCATCCCGACATCTTTGCCGAAGCCGATTACATCATTGATATCGGCCCTGAAGCGGGTGCTGAAGGAGGTGAACTCGTGGCCGTAGGAACACCGGAGGAAGTGGCTAAACACAAGGTCAGTCGCACGGCTCCTTTCCTGAAAAGGATCCTGGGCCTGTAACTATAAAACGAGGGGCGGTCACTTGAGGTGGCCGCCCATTGTTTTACTCAACTTTATTCCCGCGTCACCACATCGCCATAGAGCGTGAAGTTTTCGTAGTGGCTGATGCGCACGTTGAAAATCTCACCGATGTGGCGGTCTGGGTTGCCTTCAAAAACCACGATCTTGTTCGTGCGGGTGCGCCCCATGAGACGGCTTTCATTCGTCTTGCTGGTGCCCTCGCAGAGGATTTCCACCTCCTGGCCCAGCAGTTCTTCATACTTGGTCCAGGCATGTTTGTTCACTAGGGCCAGCAGGTCTTGGTTGCGTGCTTCTTTCACCTGTTCGCTGAGCTGGATGGCATCGTCCATTTCAGCCGCTGGTGTGCCACGGCGCTTGGAGTAGCGAAATACAAAAGCGTTCTCAAACTTCAGTTTGTCGAAAAGCTCGCGCGTTTGCAGGTAGTGCTCCTCGGTCTCGCCGGGGAAGCCGACGATCACATCCGTGGTCACAGCGATGCCCGGCCGGGCGGCGCGGATGCGTTCCACCAGATCGGTGAATTTGGCGGAGGTGTAGGGACGATGCATCCTTTTCAGGATCTCATCGCTGCCGCTCTGCACGGGCAGATGGACATGCTCGGCCAGCTTGGGCAGGTAGGTGAAGGCTTCGATGAGGTCCTTCTTGTAACCAATTGGGTGTGGGCTGGTGAAGCGGATGCGCTGGATGCCCGGCACCTCATGCACGGCTTCCAGAAGTTGCACAAAGGGGCTTTTGCCATCCACTGCTGGGAATTCGTGACGGCCATAGAGGTTCACGATCTGGCCTAACAAGGTGACTTCCTTCACACCTTTGTCGGCGAGGCGGCGGACTTCTTCGGTAATGTCTGCGATGGGGCGTCCGCGCTCGCTGCCACGGGTGTAGGGCACGATGCAGAAGGTGCACTTCATGTTGCAGCCCTGCATGATGCTGACGAAGGCTGAACCCTGATTTTCCTTGAGGGTGTGGTCGCGGATGGCGTTTTGGCTGGCCTGCTCCTCCTCGATGTCCACGATGGAGAAGCGTTCTTCGTCCATCATCTTCGCTTCTTTGGCCCGGATGATTTCATCCACATACTCGACCACGCGGTGATATTTTTGGGTGCCCACCACGAGGTCCACCTTGGTTTTCTCCACCAGCTCACTGCCACGGCTTTGCGCCATGCAGCCCATGAAACCGGTGACGAGGGGAACGCGGCGTCGGCGCACCATGCCCATTTTGCCGATGGCCTTCTGTTCTGCCTGGTCGCGCACCGAGCAGGTGTTG
>DMMK01000719.1 GCA_003453085.1 Verrucomicrobiales bacterium | reverse complement strand
GTCCAGGACGCGCTGCGGCTGCGGTGCTGTAGCGCGGACAGCAGTCACTCGTTGCCTGCGGGGGTGAGATCCAGGCGACCTGACCAGGTGGGGGTATTGTTCAGGCTGCTTCCTGGGACTTCCGTCGAGGGCAGTTCTGGCAGGAGGAAGTAACCGCAGCCACGGTCACTGCTGGGCAGCAGGCAGCCGTGAAAGGTGACGGTGCGGCGTAGCATCACGGCAGGTTTCAGCGGGTTGGCATCTTCGAGTCTGAAGTTGCCGGTGAAGACGCCAGTGGTGGCATTCAGGCTGAAGGTGAGGCTGTGGGGATTCAGCTCCAGCGCACGCGGCAGCAGCGCCTGGTGTTTACCATTGAAGCTGAGGGATTGGGTGATCACCGGATCCAGGCCGGCCTCGGTCAGAGTCAGTCCGGCCTGCGATGGAATGCCCAGCAGCGATGGCAGCAGAGGGGTGTTCACCGCCGGGCGCAGATAACGCCCGCCTTCCACCGTCAAGGCATGCCTTGCGAAGCCGTTTTTGTGAATGCGATCCTTCGAGGCATTTCCCTGATCGTCTTTGCTCCAGTAGGCGGTGCCGGTGGCCAGTTGGGACTCGTAAGAGAAGAGCGAGACGAAGGCCCCCGTGCCACGATAGAGATTGACGTAGACTGGGATGTGCCCGCCAGGGCCCATGTGGGTGGAGCCCGTCACCAGTTGTCCATCGGCCAGGCGGCCCTTGCAGGTGACGAGTCCACGCGGAGTCAGCGTCAGAGTCAGGAAACCTGTGCCCTGGGGCGCAGCGGGATCTGGAAAGGTGCCCAGATCATCTGGGCAAAGACCGGCATTGATCAAGCCAGCGCCGGGCGCGAGGTTAGCCGCCGTCCATTCATTGCGGACGATGTTTCCTTCGGTCAGGACCTGAATTGTGCTACCCATTTTCAGGCCTACATAGGCTCCGTGGAGGTCTGCGCCCGCGAGGATTTCCATGCCCACAACGAGTGGATTGCCGTCCTGATCTTTAAAGGGGGCCTGGACGCGAGCCCAGGAGCCGTCAGGATCGGCTGAAGCGGTGGAGACAAAACGGTAGCTTTTGCCTCGGATCATCACCGACCCACTGACTGCCCCTTTGTTGGTGATCTGGCAGGTGACCTGACCTCCATGATGAAAGGCCTGGTCAGTTTCCAGGAAAACACCGCGATAGGTGCCGGCGAACCCTTGGGGAAAGGCAACCACATCAAGCAGAAAACGCACCGAGGAGGCCGAGCCATAAGCATTGGCAGCATCAATGTAAATCGTGTGAATTTTACCGAGGATCGTGCTCCCACGGATGCGCCGTGTGGTAGCATCATAGTATAGCCCTTTGGGCAGGCCGCTCACCCGGATCAGCGCGGTGGAGTCCGTGGTCACGATGGCAATATCTACTGGGCTGCCAGACACCACTTCGGCATCGCCAATGGGGAAGATGAAGGGGGGCTGCTGGATCTTGACCTGGGAGAACCCCGCATTGAGAAAGTAATCCGTCTGGTAGGTCACCCGGCAGTAATAGGTGGACTGGGCCGCCGAAGTCGCCCCGGTGACGGTGAGCGTGGAGGTTTCAGCACCACTGACGGTCCCGATGCCGGCGAGGTTTGCCTCAGGGCTGCGCATCCAGGAAAACGTGAGTTCACTGGCCAGCTCCGCCGGATGCACCTCCAGGCCCAGCCCGAAGGTGCCGCCCATGGGTACCTCGATGGGGCCAGCAATGCCCGTGTTCCGGAATACGGCCAGAAGAACGGATTCTGTCTCCAGGATGATCTGGCCATATTGGATCTGGCAGAAATAGCGGCCACTGTGGCTAGGGCGTGCGGCAGCCACAGAGTAAGAAGGCTGGGTGGCGCCAGGAATGGCCGTGGTATCCTTGAACCATTGGAAGGTGGCCGAAGGCTGACTGACGGAGACACTGAAGCTAGCTGCAGATCCGTCCATGACCAATCGGGGCGCAGGCTGGGTGTTGATCTTGAGCGTGTCCGAAGAGGCCGAGCGGATCCGCACATTATCGAGCGCCCAGGCATCCACGGTGCCACCGGAGTGCAACTTTTGCCGCCAGCGGAAAACCGAGGCCGTGCTGCAGGCCTGCATGGGCACGGCGACCTCAAAGTTGGTCCAACTCGAAAGGGATGGATAAACCGTGTTGAGCGTCTGAAGGGTGGTCCAAAGACTGCCGCCCGTGGAGTATTCGAGGACGACCTCTTCACCCGATTCGGAGTTATCCCAGTAGGTCGTGCCATCCTGGGCACCGTTTCCTGCCCTCAAAGAGAACTCGATGATCCCGCCGCCGCTGGTATCCACAGCACGAGTCTGGGCGAGGCGTGCCCCTGTATGGCCGAACCACAGTGACTTGGTGCCGTTGAAGCCAGTGCCGCCATTCGTCGAGGTCGTTACGGACGTGAAGGTCCACTGCTCCGCATCCCGCGAGGGATCAAAGTCATCCTCCAGGGTCACGGGCAGTTCCCTGGCGGTCACCAGCACGCTGAGGGCGGCGGGGCTTTCGCCTTCGGCATTGAAAGCCTTGAGGCGGTAATAGTAGCTGATGCCCGCAGCGGGGGTGGCATCCGTGTAAGTGGTGACATTGGCATTCAGCGTGGCCAGCGGGCTCCACAGCAGCACGGAGGCAGCACGGCGCTCCAGCCGGTAGCCGGTCTCGTTTCGCACATCGTTCCAGACCATCCCGATTTCGGAAGGACTGATGCTGCTGAACCCAAAGTTGGCCGGAGTGACCGGGACCGTGGCTGGCGGCATCGTGAGGGAGGCAACGTTGGACAGCTTGCTGGTGAGGGCCTCGGGCAGGGCCTTCAGCCGATAATGAACGGTCACGTTTGGATCGGGGAGGGTATCTGTGTAAGTCAGTGAAGACGCCTTGAAAGTGGTGAGGTCTTCCCAGATTCCGGACTGGCCTAGGCTGCGCTGCAACACGGTCGTGAATGCAGCGTTGCTATTGGAGGCTACAATTTTCAGCGTCCCATCCAGCTCATAGGGAGTGGCGACAAAAAGGGTGGGGCTTGGAAGTACCGTATTTTGGACTCCAGAGTAAACGGTGATGCTCCCGCGAATGGCCTGCACACGATAGTAATAGACGACATCGGTTTGCACGTTGTTGTCTTTGTAGTTAGCGGCATTGCCTGCCAGGGTGGCGATGGGGGTCCAGGGGCCGGCGGCATCCGTGGCACGCTCGACAATGAGGGAGGTCGGGCTCTGGGTGGCGGTCCATGTCAGTTGGAGGCCCAGACTGCTGACGTAAG
>DMMK01000268.1 GCA_003453085.1 Verrucomicrobiales bacterium | reverse complement strand
GCCATGGCCCCACCCTGACCGGGCAGGCCGATGACGTAGGCCACGCCCTCATTCACAGCCACGGAGGGGCAAAGTTCGGCCCCGCGCAGAGAGCGACAGTTCCACAGTTCCTGGCCCGTGGCGGGGTCAAAGGCGCGCAGCTTCCCGCTCGCATTCACCAGCAGTTCCTCATGCCCGTCCACCGTGGCCAGAGTGGGGGTGTTCCAGGAGGCGGGCAGGCCGCCGCGCACGGTCCACACCACCTTGCCCGTGGTTTTGTCCAGGGCCACCAAGTTGTCACCCTCCAGTGCGGCATTCACGATGAGCAGGTTTTTATAAAGAATGGGGGACGCGCCATTGCCCCAGTCATGGGCCTTTTCACCCACATTGGCCTGCCACACCTCCTCCCCCCGCAGCGTGTAGGCATGCACCCCGGCCGGACCAAAGAAGAAGTAAACATGAGTGCCATCCGATACGGGCGTGCTGGAGGCATAACCATGCATGGTTATGTACTGGCCCGCGTAGGCTTTGTCAGGCGCGTCAATTTTTACCTCCTTATCCCACAGGATGCGGCCATCGGCCCGGTTCACACACAGGGCATGGCGGGTCAGTTGGGCCGGGTCACCAGGCTCCTTGAGGTCGCTGCCATAGCCGCTGTAGCAGGTGAGGTAAACGACACCTGCCACGATGATGGGACTGGAGGATCCAGGGCCGGGCAGCTCCGTTTTCCACGCCACGTCAGGCTCGCCCCATGTCAGCGGCAGCCCCGTCTCCGCCGTGCGTCCATCCGCCGTCGGTCCACGAAAGCTGGGCCAGTCTGCTGCGGTGACGGGACTGAGGGACAAGGCCGCTGCCGCGAGAAGAGGAATTGGGTGCATGGTGGTGGATGGGCTGGCAGAGAAAAAACGGCCTCGCCCCCTGCGTTGTTGCAAGCGGGATAGTCCATCCCCTGGGGCGGAATGGATGCCTAACAAGAAGCGTTTTTGATTTTGCGCCCGCCCTGGCCGGGCGCTGCCGCCACCTTCCAGGACAGCTTGCGTCTGCTCACTCGGGGGATCCCCTTTTCCGCTTCACCCCTCGGGCGTGGGGAACTGGGTGGCGAGGTGGCGGAGCTTGTGAGGGTTGCGCATGACGTAGATGTTTTGCACGCGACCCTCGGTGATCTCCACGCTGGTGGTTTGCACCAACTGGCCTTCCCAATACCGCAGGACGCCGATGTGACCGTTGAGGATAGTGAAGCGGAGCTGGCCTCCGGAGCGGGAGGTTTTGTACACGCCAATGAGGAAGCGGGCCACCTTTGGGCAGCCGTGGATGGGGCGTGGCGCGGCGGCCACGTGACCTCCGCCATCTGAGTACAGAGTGACGTTTTCCCCCAGCAGGGAGAGCAGGCGATCCATCTGCCCCTCCCGGCAGGCTTCCATGAACTCGCGCACGATTTGCTCATGCTGCTGAGGGTCGCTTGGGAAACGCGGACGGCGCAGGGAGAGGCGCTCCCGAGCGCGCTGGACAGTCTTGCGGCAGGCGGCTTCAGACTTTTCGACAATGCGGCTGATCTCGGCGTAATCGTACTCGAAGACCTCATGCAGGAGGTAGATGGCGCGTTCATCGGGCCCCAGAGTTTCCAGCAGGATGAGGAAGGCGCTGCTGAGCGAATCGGCCAGGGCGGTCATGCGGTCGGCGTGGTCAGAGGCAGGGGTTTGCACCAGGGGCTCCGGCAGCCACACGCCCACATACTGCTCGCGCTGGTGGCGGGCCGAACGCAGGTGATCAATGCACAGGCGGGTGAGCGTGGAGGTGAGCCAGGCACGGGGCGAGTGGATGTGAGCGAGGTCCTGCCGCTGCCAGCGCAGGTAGGTTTCCTGCAGCATGTCCTCGGCCTCCGCCACGCTGCCGAGCATGCGATAGGCGATGCCGAACAGCGTGGGGCGCTGCTCTTGAAAAGCGGGCAAGGCGGGGTTGCTGGGCGCAGTCATGCAGTGAGGAGGGCGGGGGCCGTCATCTCAGAATGGCGTGAAGTGGCCACGGAGTCGAGCGCGCTGTGGGCGGCAGCACAGGCGCTGGCGAGGGAGGCATCCACGAGCATGCCCTGGGGCCCCACCCAATCTCCGGCGAGGTGGAGCTGTGGCAGCTCAGGCACAGCCACGGGTGGCCTGCCTACGGGGCTGACGATGGCGTGGGTGACGAGCATGCGGGGCAGGAACCGCTGATGCACGGTGGCCTGCCTCCATCCAGGTTGAAAGGTGTCCATCAAAGCCTCCAGCTCACTGCGCAGGGCAGGGCCGTTTTCCTCGTCCTCCGCCTTCAGGTACTTAGCCACCTGGATGAGGCTGCCCCCTTCTGGAGCGAGCCGGGCCGAGCGGGTGTGCACGGAGTAATACAACGGCTGGTCCAGGCCGATGGCGAACTGGTAATCCTTCACCGGCAGATGATCGAGTGCCACATCCAGGCAGGCGGCATGGACGGGGGTGAGGGTCTCGGCCCAGCGCTGCAAAGAGGGGGGCATCTGGTCTCCGGCGAGGCGGGCAATGGCTGCCGGGGGCAGGGTGGAGATGACAGTCCTCGCAGTGTAGGAC
>DMMK01000586.1 GCA_003453085.1 Verrucomicrobiales bacterium | reverse complement strand
CGTCATGGTGGGCCTCTCTTGGTGAGAGCGCCCGCCGTGGGCACTCAGGCCTCTAGCTCATAGGTGTGGCTGTCAGCACTTGGGCGCCAATCGTCGTTCTGCTGGGCGGTTGAAATCCCGACAAACTGCCCAATCCGGGCCGGCTGGTCGGTCACTGCCCCGGCTCCAGCGTCCAGCAGGTCGTCGGGCTGCTCGCGGATGGCAGGGTTCCAGTCCTTCATCTGGTCCCACAGGTCGCCGTTGAGCACGTCCACGTGAGCCCACAACATGCCCGACTGGATCAGCGGCTCCAGCGCCTCCAGGATGCGCGGGTTCTTGGTGGCCACCGCCGGCATTTCCTTCACCGCACACCGCAGGCTGCGCTGCTTGAGCGCCATCTTGAGGAACGAGGGGGCGTACTGCCCGATGCCGTTGGTTTCCACCGTGACGCGCGGCACCTGGAACTTTTCGATCAGGTCGCACAGCTGCCAGACCTGACCGCCTGTGATCCGTTTTCCGCTGTGGTCGGTCTCGGCGATGTCCCCGGTCAGGCCCTCGGCCTTGTGCCAGTAGTGGCGCCCGGCAGCGTCCTGCAGGTCCAGCACGGCCGCCGACACGTCGCTCTTTGCCTTTCCGCTTGATGGGTCCCAGCGCAGGGACATGCCCACGATCTGCACATTGCCCAGCCAGCAGGTGAGCTGCTTGTTCTGCGTGATGAACCGAGGCTCTACGTCGTATGCAGGGATGCGGGCGGGGTCCAGGCGCACCTCGTGCACGGGCTTGCTGTGGAGCTGGTACTGGCTATCCCACTCGTTGATGGTGCGGGTCTTCTTGCGGCGCTTCTCCAGCTCCTTGCCGTTGAACCGCTCCGGCCAGGCCACGCCGGCGTAGCAGTCGATGAGCCCCCCCGGTGCAGCGGCGAACACCATGCGCGTGCCCTGCAGCTTGTAGTCTCGGCCCTCCACCAGAAGCCGGGCCATCTTGCCGATGCCAGAGAACACGAACTCCGGCTTGAAAGGGATCTCATAGGCCGCGCGCGTGGCCTGCTCGATGCGGTGTTCAAGGTCGAACATGCGGATGGTCAGGCAGTCGGCGCCCAGGGCCTGCTGCTCGTCATAGAGGCTGTCGTGGGTGTGGGGCGTTCCCACGAACAGGGTGCGTCCACCGGGCACCAGGATGTGCACCTGCTCCCCCAGGCGATATCGCAGCTTCTCTCGGGCCTCTGGCGTCTGGATGTTGCGCGGCACCTCGACGTCGTCGTTCTGGCACTCGTCGGCGCGCGCGCTGGTGACGTTGGACAGGATGCCCCGCGCGTACATGCTGGCGTTGCGCGGGTCGTTGGAGCCTGAGACCCACCACTCCTGCACGCCACCGTCGCGGAACATGCCGCGGGTGAGCGGGTGATTGCGCAGCACGTTCTGGGTGTCGCGGCTGGTCTTGTAGGCGGTGGGGTCCGATTCGGACTGGTGCAGGATCCGGTACTGCGGGTCGCGGTAGTAGCGCCATGCGTTGTGCACAGCCAGCAGCGTGGACTTGCTGAAGCCCCGGTGCGCACGGAACACGGCGAGCTCGCCCCGGTTCTCCAGCCAGTGGGCGGCGCGCAGGTGGATGGCTGGCACCTTCCAGCGCTGGTGCTTCGCCCACAGCAGGTAGAACGCCGGAAAGGAGATCTCACGTTTTGCCATGGACGCGCTTGTCGAACTCGGACTTTCGGGCCTTGGACGCTGCGCCGTTGATGATCTTGGCGGCCTCTTTCTCAGCGGCGCGGATTTCCTTGTCCAGGTCGTCCTCCCCTTCGGTCACCGCTTCGGGTGTGTCCTCATGCGCAGCGGTCTTGCGGCGCGCCAGATCCACCAGCGTTCCGATGCGCTGGGCACAGGCCAGGGTGGCCACCGCGTCCTTCTTGCACCAGTACCGGTCGCCCCGGGTCTTCTGGTCCATCTGGCCGGGCTCCAGCCCTTTGCCGGGCCATTTGTCCGGGTCGCTTTCGCTGATGAACAGGTCCACCAGCTGCTCGGCGCGTTGTTGCAGGGCTTCGAATTGATCAAGTCGCATGGTCACTCTCCAATGGCTGCGCCCATGTCCGGGGCGCGCATGTCGTCAAAATCGGCGCCCGGCTCCCACCAGTAGTCGCCGCCCCAGTCCTTCTGATGCCGCGAGCGCTGGCGCTGCAGATACCCCGGGCTCAGGTTCTCCTGCAAGCCGTGCAGCACGAGGTGATCAAGTGCCGTGCGGCCATACCAGAGGTTGATGTACGGCAGGTGGGAGCGGGAGAACCGCAGGGCTTCGGCGCCCGCGTGCGTGTCCTTGCCGGCGCGCAGCTCGTCGATGTTTCCCTTGGTCAGTTCCCACAGGTCGGCGGCACTACCAAAGGTCGGGCCCATGGTGATGCGGCTCAGTGAGTCCAGCGGGCTGCGGTCGTCGGTGGTGTCGCCCAGCACCAGGTCGCCCATAAACCCCAGACCCCCGCCTTGTGCGGCCGCACGCGCCCAGAACTTCGGCGTGGTCATGTCCACCGGATCCTTGCCCTGCACCACCTGCTTCGTCTGGAATGCCACGGCACCCAGCGCGGTGGTGGTGATGAACAGCGCGGCGGCGTAGGCGGCCTTGTTCGCCAGCTTGGGCGCGCCGTCCATTCCTCGGTCGCCTTCAAGCATCCGGCGCCAGTGGCGCGAGATCATGGCGATGGGAAAGCTCTTGAACTGCATCGTCATCCGGGCCAGTTCACCCACCCCGGTGC
>DMMK01000458.1 GCA_003453085.1 Verrucomicrobiales bacterium | reverse complement strand
ACCCACACCAGTGAGAAAACGGAAAATCGTGAAATCCAATTGAGTCTGGCTAAAAAAGCTCAAGCCAGTAAAGGCTGAATAAATGAGGATGGTCAGGGTCAGCATTCTCGCCCGCCCATACTTGTCCCCAAGAGCGCCAAAGATCATGCCGCCGATGCCCCACCCAATAAGGAAGCATGCCGTCACCACTTTTCCAAAGGACTGTAGCCCAGGATCTGATGGAGGCAGCTTCATCAGTTCGACCAATGCCGGAACGCGGGCCAACGAGAAAAGGCGCTGATCCAAGCAATCGAAAAACCAAGCTGCCGAAGCGACGATCAGCACGAACCAGTGGTAACCGTTCATTTGCTTATACCACGGGGCGGTGTCGTTTAATAGAGGGGCGGTTTGGCTCATGGGCGCGGAGAGTGAAGCAGGCATACCAACGTGGCAATCAGGAAATGCTTTGCACAATCATTCCCGCCACCAGAAAAGGCTGCCTAGGGCCTTCAATCACCGAAAAGTATTGCACTGGGCCACAAAAAGCAGAGCGGTCAGCGGTCGTCGCCAAGTATCACAGCAGGTCTTTAAGCTGGGTGTCGTACAGGTGCTGGGCCTGGGCTTCCCCGGCAGCGTAGTAATTCGGCATCTCTTTGCCGGAAAAGGCGGCCGGGCGGGAATGCACCGTACGGGTGGCGATGATTTTTTTCCCATGCAGGGCAGCCAGGCGCAGGCGGTATTCCTGCAATTGCTCACTGGCACATTCATGGGCCTTGGAGGCCAGATGAAAAAGGTTAAATGGGAACATGCGCGGCGGCGGGCTTTCCGTGTGGGTCACCCGGTGCATGACGATGACGTCGATGTCCTCGTCCTCCAGCCACGGGTCAATGGGGGCCTCATGGGCCACACCACCGTCGAAGCATTGCATGCCCTCATGGGGAATGGGGGCAAAGACAGTGGGGATGCAGCAGCTAGCCACCATGATCTGCGCCAGGGGGCCGCGGGTGATGAAGTGCGTGCGGCAGGTTTCCAGGTTGCTCACCGCAGCCATGAAACGCGGTGAGGAGAGGCTCTCGATCTCACGCTTGCCCATCACCTTTTCCAGGTAGGCAATGGCACCGTCGGTTTTGAAGGCTCCCACATTGGATTCAAAGAAGCTGCAGCGCAGGTAATGCGTCAGCCAGGGTGTACGGCGCACAAACGAGCGGCGAAAGCCGTGGGCCAGCACCGTTTTGCGGATCACCTCCTGCGGCAGGCCGGAAGCGTAGAGTCCCGCAGCAATGGCACCGGCGGAGGAGCCGCCGATGACGGTGGGGCGGACCCCCAAGGAATGTAGCCGGGCCATGAACCCAGCGTGGGTGGCAAAGCCCAAAAAAGAGGACCCGAGGGAAATGGCAAGGCGGTGTTTCAAACGTCGGGCGAGGGGGAAGCAGAATTGGATTCGACAGGGGCAAGTGGGGCCGACGCAGGACGCCGGCCAAGAATGAAGAGCAGACCGCCCAAGAGGCCCCAGACCACGCTCATGGCCCAGCCCGCGAGGGAGGCGGAGACGGCGGTGGCCTCAGGCAGGCTGGTCATGGCACTCACCAAAGTCTCGAAAGTCTTCTCCCTCACTCCCAAGCCGGACACGGAGATGGGCAGGCCTGCGGCCGTATCCACGATGGGCATGGCAGCCATGATTTCCAACAAAGGAGCCTGCCCCCCAACCGCATAAATACCGCAGTAAAAGGACAGGAAGTGGGTGCCGAAGATGAAAATGGAAAGCAACGCGGCGAGGAGGGAGCAGCCCCAGGCACGGCGGATGGCATCGCAGGCCTGGGCAAAGCTCTTGAGGGGAGGAAATCCCAAGATCTTCGGCCACTGCCGCTCACCCCAGTTGTAAAGACGAGGGGTAAAGGAAATGGCGGAAAGCAGGATGCCCACCAGGGACCCGCCCATGAACCAGCTAAAGCCTTTCACAATCGCATGAACTTCGGGGCCGTAACTGTCGAGCCGATTTCGAAAAGCATACCCGCAGGCGAGGAACAAAATGGCAAGCCCCAGCATGCCCAGCATGTGATCCAGCATGATGGAAACCATGATGGGCAGCCGCCGAGCACCTGGCCGGCGCATGAGGGCCAACACACGATAGGCATCCCCCCCCACGGCACCAAGGGAAGTGATGTTGAAAAAATTGCTCACCACCGTCACGCGCAGCACCTCGCCACCAGGTATGGGGTGCTCCTGGCCGATGAGGAGGACCTGCCAGCGCAGGGCGCTGAACCAAGTGGACAGGCCCACGAAGCCAAGGCCTGCCAGCGTCCATCCCCAATGCGTGAGCATGGACTGCAAATGCGGCAGAATGGCCACAGTAAAACGGTGCTCCCGGAAGATCATCCACAGCAGGGCCGTGGTGATGCCAAGTTTGACCAGGATGACCAGGGCCTTTTTCATGCGCCCAAGGAGATCAGGCCAATCCCGCTTCTTCGATCGCCTTGGCGATGCTGTCCACGCTATGCAGCGTTTCGCGGGCCTTGTTCTGGTCGCTGATCTTCAGTTTGAAATGCTTTTCGATGGCCACCACCAGCTGCAGTGCGTCCACACTGTCCAGGCCGATACCATTGGGACCAAAAAGCGGACCGTCATCCGTGATTTCGTCAGCACTGACTTCCAGCATCAGTTCGCTGGCCATGACTTCTTTGATGCGTTGGCGGAGGTTCATTCGTGATAAATTACAGAGCAGAGGATGAGTAGCAGGAATCAGACAAGGGCACCATCCAGTTTCAGAGAAGCGCCAGTCATATAGCTCGCCTCCGGTGAGGCAAGGAAGAAAACCACGGCGGCAATCTCTTCGGGGCGGGCAAATCGGCGCATGGGCGTCTCCCGCCGCACGGCCTTGATCTGCTCTTCGCTCCAGGAGGCGGGCAGGGCACCCTCGATATGGCCAGGACAGATGGCATTGACTGTGATGCCCAGACGCGCCGTCTCCTTGGCCAGACTCTGCGTGAGACCGATGACTCCCGCTTTAGCCGCCGCGTAATTGGTCTGCCCAGCCGGAGCGCGGCTCGAATAGATCGAGCCCATGTTGATGATCCGGCCCCAGCGCTGGCGCATCATGGGCTGGAGGGCCGACTGACAGCCCAAAAAGACCGCATTGAGATTCGCATCCAGAACACCCGACCACTGCGGCTGCGTCATCGTGGCCAGTAGGGCGTCATCATGGTAACCGGCGTTGTTGATCAGCACAGAAAGGGGGCCGCCACCTTCGGATTCGACCTGGTTGACCGCCTCAACCCAGGATTCCTGCCGGGTGATTTCTAGAGGACACAGAAAGGCGCGGCCAGGGAATTCCGCGACCAGAGCTACAGCCTTCTCGCGCCGCTCGCGCACGCCTAGAAAGACCAAACAGAGCGGATCTCGCTCCAGAAAATACCTAGCCGTGGCGTGGCCCAGGCTTCCATTGGCTCCGGTAATGAGTAGGCGACGTGGATCTGGCATGTAAGGAATGAGAAGGGCAAAACAGCGCCCGGATAGCGGCTTATTCGGGCCAGCCCACCTTGGTGGCCGTCTTTAAGATGGCAAATCCTGAAACTATTTTTTGAGGGATGAAGGCGATCCGCCCGAAGATTCGACCGTGTTGCAAAAAAAGACCCGCCCAGCGACGAAGCGCGGGGCGGGTCATCATGAATTGCGTGATTTCGCCCGCAGTGCCGATTAGGCAGCAGCCGGGGAGTGCGTGTCGCAGTGTTCTGCTTCAGGCTCGGTTTCTTCGATCTGGGAATTGTCCTTGAGGAACTGCAGGGCGCTTTCCAGGAGCAGATCATCGCGCATGCGCTCGATGAGACCGCTCTTCTGAGCCTCGGCCATGAACTTCTTCACAGGCTTCTTCTGGCGGGCAGCCATGTTCGCCAGGGCGTAGGTGAGCTGCTCGTCGGAGATGCTCAGGCCTTCCTTCTTGGCCACCTGTTCCAGGATGAAGCTGACCTTCACGCTCTGCTTCGCCTGGTTGGTGGCGTTGCTGAGGATTTCGTCCTGCTGCTTCAGGAGCTCGTCCTGGGAAATGCCCTGCTGCATGGCGCGGGTGGCGATGTCATTGGTGCGGCGCTGGGCCTCACGGTTGACGATTTCCTGGGGAACATCGAATTCCACCTTCTCAAAGATGTGGGCGATGACCTGATTGCTCTTGGCGGTTTCACGGGCCTGCTCGCGGCGGCGGCGCACGGCTTCCTTCACTTCGCCACGCAGCGTTTCTTCGGTCATTTCTCCACCGCCGATTTTCTGGATGAATTCGGCATCGAGTTCGGGGATCACCTTGTCCTTCACCCCTTTGCAGGTCACGGCAAGGTCCAGGGTCTTGCCACGGAGGCCTTCGAAAGCGAAGTCTTCTGGCAGGGCCAGGGAGAGGGTGCGCTGCTCATCCTTGGTGATGCCAACGAGGCCCGCATAGAAGCCTGGGAGGAAGTCTTCTTCGGCATCAAGGAGGAACCAGTTTTCTTCGATCTGCTTCAGGTGGTCAGGGGCGTCTGGCAGCACTTCTCCCAGAGGCTGGCCTTCAAGGCTGCCGGTGAAACCCAGCACGACGGCATCACCCAGGGCGGCAGGGCGCTCCACATCAGCGAAAGTGGCGTAGCGCTCGCGCAGGTGCAGGATGTCGTGGTCCACATCGGCATCGGTGACTTCGATGCGGGCGAGCTTCACCGGGATGCCTTTGTATTCTGGCAGTTCAATTTTCGGTGCTAGGCTCATTTCGGCGCTGAAGCTGAAGCTCTTGTCCGTTTCGTGGAGGATTTTGTCCGTCACGGAGAGGATGTTCAGCACTTCGAGGCCTTCGTTTTTGATGGCGGTGCGCAGACCGTCATTGATGAGCTGCTTTTCCAGTTCGCTGCGGATGTCATCACCAAAACGCTTTTGCACGGCGGCAGCCGGGGCCTTGCCTGGGCGGAAGCCGGGCAGGCGCACCTGGGTGGCAAAGTAAGCGGTGATGGCGGAGCGCTGCTTGGCGACTTCTTCGGCCGGCACACGGATGTGGGCGATGGCGCGGCAGTTGGGCTGGTGTTCGACGTTGATGTTCATGGCTTGAAAAGGCGGCTTTTAATCCCTTCCGACAGCACGACGCGCAGAGCACCTGGGCCGGAGGGGCAAGCAGGCTAGAACATTTTCCCCTTTTGACAACCCTGGAACGCATCTTGTTAGAAGCCGCCGCCTGGATGCCACCTCTGCGACGACGTACAGGCCGCCTTCAGCCAGCCCCTCCCAAAGAGGGATTTCCTCTGGATTTCCGAGCTTTGGCCCCTCAATCGGGAGAGCAACCAACTCTTCCCCCCTGCCCTGGATACCTTCCTGGGCAGGATCCTCACGGGTAGCAGTGCTTTTTACTTTCCGAGCACCTGCTTCAGCGTGGCGATGCACTTCTCATTCTGCGGCATGGTACCGACAGAGACGCGGATCCACTCTGGCAGTTTGTAAGAGGCCATGGCGCGCAGGATGATGCCTTTGTCCATCATGGCTTTGAAGACGGCATTGCCATCCCCCACCTTGACGAGGACGAAGTTGGCGTAGCTGGGGATGTATTCGAGCCCCATGGCTTCAAACTGGGCCTGGAGATAGGCACGGCCTTCATCGGTGATGGCCTTCGTTTTGTCCTGGTGATCCTGGTCCAGCAGACCGGCAAGAGCCCCAGCCTGGGCGACGGAGGTGATGTTGAAGGGCTGACGGGTGCGCTGCAGCACAT
>DMMK01000585.1 GCA_003453085.1 Verrucomicrobiales bacterium | reverse complement strand
CAGAGCCATGTTGCCTACGGCTATGTCGGCAATCGGGCGGCAACTTTTCCCCTGCAACGATTGGGCCACGAGGTCTGGGCGGTCAACACGGTCGAGTTCTCCAACCACACTGGCTACGGCGCATGGCGCGGCCGGGCCGCCCCTGCCGACCAGGTGGGCGAGATCGTCCAGGGCATCGAGGCATTGGGCCTGCTGCCGCGCTGCGATGCGCTACTCACCGGCTATGTCGGCGACGCGGCCCTGGCCGACGTCGTGCTCGACACGGCGCGCCGCGTGCGCGCGGCCAATCCCAAGGCGATCTGGTGCTGCGACCCCGTGCTGGGCGACATCGACACTGGCATCTACGTGAAGCCCGGCATCGACACCTTCTTTCGCGAGCACGCCATTCCGGCGGCCGACCTCGTGACACCCAATCATTTCGAACTGGAACACCTCACCGGCCGCCGGGTCGCCACCCTGGACGATGCGCTGGCGGCCGCCCGCACGCTGCTCGGCCAGCCCGGCGCGGGGCCCCGGCTCGTGCTGATCACCAGCCTACGCCGCGCGGACGCGCCGGCGAACCGGATCGAGATGACCAGGGACTCATGATGAACATCATCAACCAAAAGCCCAAAGCTGCCATGGCACAGGGGGCGATGATGAGGATCGTCACGGCCGACTTCCAGGCCACAACAAGGTAGGGCAGGGGAGGTGGAGTGGGAGAACGGTGTGGCATGGAGTGCTACTTCTTCTGCGGAACGATCAGTTCCCAGATGCCTTGCACATGCTCCCAGCGGCGGATGGCCAGATCCACTAGGAAAAGGAACAGCAGGGTAAGGATGAGTGAGGGCCAGAGCTCAATGTACTGCACTGCGCGGGTCTGGCTCAGATCCGGCACTTGGCCGGGCTGCAGGACCTTGCCGCCGGTGATTTGCGTGGCCTGCTGGAGGAGCGATTCATTGATGGTGCCTAAGCTGGCCTCGCTTCCGGGATTGTGAACAAGACCTGCCGAGACCATCTCGGCCCCGCTTTGGGCGCGGATGAGATAAACGCCGGGCTGGTCAGGGCGAAAACTGCCTTCATACCTGCCTGGGCCCGTCTGGCCTAACGAAAGGTTTTGCACGGGCTTCAAAGGGGCGCCCAGGGCGTCTGCCGCCACAAAGAAGACTTCCGCCTGCACACGGGCATCATTGGCACGGGTGCCTGCATCTTCTTCCAGGTCCACTTGCAGCAGGGCATCATCTCCGCGCATCTCGGTGGCCAGATCCATGTGGCGGCCTTGCGGCGGGCGGGCGGTCTCGCGGAGGAGCTGCGACCAGAAACGGCTGAAGTCCGGCCAGCGCACGATCCACAGGGAGGCCCAGCGGCTTTTCGCCTCGCTGGGAAAGGCGGTGACCTTGCCCAGGCCAAAGCGCCAATGCGCCAGCAGTGGATCGCCCGTGTCGGTCAGCAGGGGGACTTGGGCAGTGGATTTGCGGATGGTCTTGACGTAGCCCAGCAAGTCTGGCGAGGTCCATTTGTCAAAGCCAGCCAGCATGGGGTGCTTTTCCACCAAGTTTGGGATGAAGGGTTCTTCCCGCATCATGCGGCCAGTGTGCATCAGGGTGTCCTGGGTAAAGATGCGCGTGATGCTGGCGGCATCCGTGGTGGTGTAGGACTGGCCGCCGCCGCTGCTGGCGATGGCTTGCAGCAGGGCCACATGCGAGCCTTCACCGATGGAGACGGTGGAGATGGAGATGCCTTCACCCCGGCACTGGGAAGCCATGGCCTCATAACCGGTGCCAGAGGTCTGGCCATCGGTGAGGATGATCATGTGCTTCACCTTGGCCTTCACCCGGCGCAGGGCATCGCGGGCCTGTTCAAAGGCGGGCTGCAGATTCGTGCCGCCGCCCGAGGCCACGGAGGAAATCTGCCCCGCGATGGTGGCGGTGGAGGTCAGTCGGGTCATCGGGGCCACCACATGGGCCTCGCTGTCGAAGGCATAAATGCCGATGAAGTCATTCCGCCCCAGCACCTCGGCGGTGGCGATGGAGGCGCTTTTGGCCATCTCCAGCTTTTCACCGGCCATGGAGCCAGACCGATCCATGACGATGGCCACAGCGGCGCTTTGTTTTTCCTCTTCATCGGGCGCTTTCAGCCTAACGGGAAGGATGTCATCAATGGGCGTCTTGTAGAAACCACCGAGGCCGAAGCTGTTTGGACCGCCGAGCATCAGGAAGCCGCCGCCCAGCTTGTCCACATAGTCGCGCATCGCGTTCATGGCCCCTTCACCGATCTGGTGGGCGGGCACGTCGCTGAGGATGATGCCGTCGTAACCGGAAAGCTGATCCAACGTGCTTGGGATGTTGCCCGGCTGGCGGAGATCCAGCTCGATGCCTTCCTTGGCCATGGACTGCTGGAGGTAGGCGGCCTCGCCCGTTTCGCTATCGAGATAAAGCAGGCGCAGGCGACCACGCACGTCCACCAGGGTCAGGGCACTGTTGTTGGCCGGAATGGAATCCGCCGCGATACCTTCTAGCACCGCCCGATATTTGAAAGTATCGCGTGTTCCCGGGGTGCGGGTGAAGGTTTCCGCCAGGGGTTGGCCAGGTTTCAGAGTGACGGGCCGTTGCTCCACCTGAATGCCATTTTCGAAAAGCTTCAGCGTGCCCTGCGCCTCCAGGGTGGATTCCAGGTGGGCGGTGAGTTTCAGCGTCGCTCCTTCATTCAGGCGGTTACGGCTCGCCACCAGCTCGCGCACTCGGGCATCGGGCTTGCGTGGCCCTGCAATGGGGATGGCATGGATGCGCACGCCTGAGACACTGGCCTGTCGCGCCGCCTCCAGCAGACGGCCACGGGTTTCATGCCCGTCCCCGATGAGCACAATGTCGCGGCTGGCCCCGGCGGGGAAAAGCGCCTGCGCATAGTCCACGGCGGCGCTGTAGTGGCTGTCGCCTCCATGGGTGGTGAGAAAGGCGGCCACGTCCGGCTTTGGGCCTTCGGGCAGCAGGGCAGGTTCATCGCCCAGCAGCACCACAAAGCTTTCTGCCTCCGCTCCCAGGCTGCCTTGCAGGCGGCGGGCCTCCGCGAGGCCTTTTTCGATCCCTTCTGCCCCCATACTCTGGCTGGCATCCAGGATGATTCCCAGGGCCTTTTTGCCCGTTTGGGAAACCCGCGCAGGACCGGCCAGGGCTGCGAGTGCCAGCAGGATGCCCACCGCACGCACCACCAGCAGCAGCCGCTTGCGCAGGCCCTCCATCGGGTGCGCGGACTGGCTTTCAAACCACAGCAGCAAAGCCAGGGCGGGCAGGGCCAGCAGCAAGAGTTTCGGTGATTCCCAATCCATGTGTATCTAACGTGAATGCTAGGGGGGAATGAGGCACTTCCAAGCAGCAAGTGCAGAAGAAGCGTGGATTGCCCGATGAAGATCCGGGGTGAAGGTCCGGGCGGGTTCCCTGCTTGCCCAAGCCTGCTGGGACGGTTTACTCTCTGCCCATGCACATTCCCTCCCTCATCGAATCCAAACGCGAAGGGGGCGAACTGTCGCGGGAGCAGATATCTGGCCTCATCACGGCCTTCACCCGTGGGGACATGCCGGACTACCAGATGAGTACCCTGGCGATGGCCATCTTTTTCAAAGGCATGACTGGGGCGGAAACGACCGCGCTGACGGAGGCCATGCTGCACAGCGGCTCCGTCCTGCAATGGCCTGCGGATGCGCCCATGCGGGTGGACAAGCACTCCACCGGCGGTATTGGCGACAAGACCTCCCTCGTCCTCGCGCCCCTGCTTGCCTGCGACGGCGTGTGGGTGCCCATGATCTCCGGGCGCGGCCTGGGCATCACCGGGGGCACTTTGGACAAGCTGGATTCCATCCCCGGCTTCCGCACCCAGTTCAGCGAATCCGAAATCTACAAGACCCTGCCCATCACCGGCTGCCTCATGGTGGGCCAGACGGCGAACATTTGCCCGGCAGACAAAAAGCTCTACGCCCTGCGCGATGTCACCGGCACGGTGCAGAGCATCCCGCTCATCACGGCCAGCATCCTGTGCAAAAAGCTGGCCGAGGGCCTGAACCGGCTGATCCTGGATGTGAAGTATGGCAGCGGGGCCTTCATGCAAACGGAGGCCCAGGCCCATGAGCTGGCGCAGAGCCTGGTCACGGTGGGACGCGCGCTGGGAGTGCGGTCCAGTGTCCGGCTCAGCCGCATGGATGAGGCCACGGGCGAATCTGCGGGGAATGCCCTGGAAGTCATCGAATGCGTGCGTTGTCTCCAGGGCCAGGGGCCGCCGGATCTGGAAGCCATCGTCCTGGACCTCGCGTGCGCCGTTTCCATCTCCCCACGGGCGGAGCTGGCTCGCATGCTGCGGGACGGGCGGGC
>DMMK01000355.1 GCA_003453085.1 Verrucomicrobiales bacterium | reverse complement strand
CGCGCGAGGACGCTCACACGGGTGATGCCAACCACCTCGCGTGCGTGCGCCGTCGCCAGCTGGGCCCCCGTCGCCGCATCCAGCACCCCGGTCAAATCGGAGGCCAGTTGCAGCAGCCGTTGCTGGCGCTGGCTTTGGGCTCCCAGTTCGCGCAATTGGCGTGAGCGCAGGCGCGGCCCCAGCTCTGTCATCAGTGCCTGAATCATCAGCACCAGCTCGGCCAGTTTCTTCGGGTCGCTCTGGGCTGGGAACCACAGTTGCACGGCCCCCAGATGATCGTCCCCGCTGCGCAATGGTGCACCGATGATGGCATGCGGCCCCAGGTTCACCAGTACTCCTGGAGTTACCGGGCCTTGATCCGGAGGGGATGGCATCAGCACCAGGGGCTGTGAGGAGAGGATGATTTCCGTCGCTGCCCGCAGTGTCTGCTGGCGCTGCTCTGTCTCCGGTGCGCCTGCGGCCGCCTCCACCTCCAGGCCTGCGCCTAACCGGAGCGATATTTCTTGGCCAGACCGCTGCGCCACCAGCCAGATGGCCCCGCCCAAAGCCTCGGTGGAGCCAGCCAACCGCTGTAGAATGGCCTGATAGATGTCCGCCTCGCTGGCATTTTGTCCGGCGATCCGGGACAGCTCGGCGGAAAGGGCCTGCAGCGCCTGCTGACGTTCTTGAGAAGGGGGCGGCATGGACAGTTCAGCGTCGGTTTTTCACGGCCTGGGGTTGGCGGCGGCTGCGGTCAATACGGATGCCTTGCCGCTCCAGCAGGCTGCCGCTCACCAGGGCCAGTTGCGTGGCCGCCTTGTTGTAATCTGCCAGCGCTGCGATCTGGCGCGTGCGTGCATCCGCCACATCGCGTCGGGCTTTCAGGACATCAAAGGTGCGCGCCACGCCTTCGCCCAGCCGCTTCTGTTCGGTCTCCAGCAGCCGTTCACCCAGGCGCACGGATTCGCGGGTGGAGTCCAGCCTCGCCTTGGCTGCCTTTACCTGGGCGATGACGGTATCAATCTCTACCGATACATTCAGTTCGGACCTCGCGATGTTCAGGATCGCCTGCTGTTCGCGACTTTCCGCCACCGCGCTGTTCGCCTTGGCCGTGCGGTTGCCTAACGGAATGGAAAACTGAAATCCCACCTGGGTATCGTAGCCTTGGCGTTCAAAGGCACGTTGATAGGCCCCGCTACGGTCACCGCTCAGCCCATTCGCCGTCAGCGTCGCCTGGAGATCCAGCCGGGGCAGGAGTTGGTTGCGGGTGTATTTGACAATGATGGCCTGTTTTTCGGCCTCCTCGATGGCTGCCCGGTGATCGGGCCGCCGTGCCAGCGCCGATTGCAAAAGCGTGTTCCGCTCGGTGCGCGGAGCGATCATCGGCAGCGAGTCTCGTGGCAGAAAGATCAGGCCGCCACCTTCATCGAGAGAGCTGAGGATCTGGCCCTTGATGTTGCGTTGTTTTTCTACTGCAAAACTGAGGGCGGCGATCACCTCCTCCCGCGCCACCGCAACGGCTACTTCCGCCTCCTGAACATCCGCCGGGGAGAGCTGCCCTGCCTCCAGCCGCTTTTCATTCTCCGTCACCAGCTTTTGGGCAAAGATCACCACATCTCGCCGCACCGCCAGATTCTCCACAGCGAAGATGAGATCGTAATACTCCAGCATCACCTGGGCGATGGCCCGCTGCAGCCGCACTTCCCACTGATGATCGGCGATGGCCTCGTTCCTCCGGCTCACCCTTACCTCGGCCAGATTCACGCTGGGGCCAAAGCCACGCAGCAGGGGCTGGGTCAGCGTCACCCCCACCGCCGCCGCATATTCGGGGTAAAAGATGGCCGGTGGCTGCTGGCGGTTCAGGTCATTGCGGAATTCACCCAGGCTGGCAAAAAGGCGATATTGCGTACCCAGCGGCAGCAGCCCTTCGATACCCGTCTGGCTCAGAAAGCTCTGCTGCTTGAACATGTTCGGCTCATCCAGCGGTACGAAGCTGCCGCCCGTCTGCACATACTCCAGCGCATTCTGCGGCAGGTTGGACTCTCGCCAGGTAGAACTCAGGAAATACGCCGGTTCAAACTTGCCCCAGGCCGCATCCGTCTGCGCATCCGCCACCGCCCAGTTCAGCCACTCGATCTTCACATCCAGGCTCTTTTCCAGCACCTTGTGCAGCGCCTCCTCCATCGTCAGGTAGCTCGGCTGCAGCCCCAGCGTCTCCTCAAACGTCTGCGCCCGCAGGCCTGAGATCAGGCATACGCTAAGGGCGAAAGGCAGCAGCAGGCGAAGCACAGGGCCAAGGTGGGGCAGGAGAACCGCATTGCAAGCAAGGGCATGCGCCGCAGGATGACACACAGGATAAAACCGGATACATCATGCCTTGGTGATTGACCCGGGGGGCTCGCTTCGTTTGGAATGGCCTGCGTTATGCGTCATCCCATCCTTTCCTTCCTCACTGCCCTCGCCATGGGCGGTACCGCCGCTGCTGAAGTGGCCTATGAATTCGCCCCCAATTTTATCACCCCGCCTCCAGGCAAGGAAACCATCGGCAACGGCCATGGTGAAATCGCCTGTGACAGTGCCGGTAACTTTTACGTGAGCGTCCAGGGTCCGGAAAACAAAGATGCCGGCGTGCAGGTGTATGGGGCCGATGGCAAGTTCGTCAAAGCCCTCAAGCTGCCGAATTCCCTCCACGGTTTTGTCATCCGCAAGGATGAGGGCGAGGAATTCATTTTCGCCGCCGTCCTGGGCGAGAAGAAAGTCATCAAGGCCAAGCTGGATGGCACCGTTGTCCTGGAAATCCCCACTAGCGCCTTCCCCGAGGGCAAAGCTGGCCCGAAAGGTCTCGCCCTAACCAATTGTGATGTCGCCCCCAATGGCGACATCTATGTGGTGGATGGCTATGGTCAGAGCTGGATCTTTGTTTTTGATCGCGCCGGCAAGTACAAGACCGTGTTTGGTGGTCCAGTGGAGCCCCTGAAGCTGGCCAACACCCACAAGATCTTCATTGATCGCCGTTTTGAGCCTGCTCGCATCCTGGCCTGCGACCGTGGCAACAACCGCCTCTTGCACCTGGACCTGGCTGGCAACCTCATCAGCGTCATTGCCAGCGAAGGCCTTCGCCGTCCCAGCAGTGCTTCCTTCCATGGCGACCTCATGTGCGTGGCGGAAATCGCCGGGCGTGTGAGCGTTTGGGACAAGGAAGGCAAGCAAGTGGCCTCCTTGGGCGTCAATGACACCCCTGGCCAGACCAATACTCCCAAGGTTACCCCGCCAGATTGGAAACAGGGCACCGTCACCTCTCCTCACGGCATCACCTTTGACAACCAGGGCAACATCCTGGAGACGGAATGGAATGTCTTTGGCCGTGTGCTGCGCTGGAACAAGAAATGAGCCGTCGGTCTCTCATTCTTTTCATTCTCGCAGGGGGAGCCGTGATGGCTCCCCTGTTTGCTTTCGGCCATGCCTGCGAGTTCCTCGTCGCGCGGTTGGAACTCAATGGCGACGCCCTTCATTTGGAAATCACGGCGGACTATGGCGGCAACCCGCTTATTGCCGATGAAGCCGCAGCCCGTGAGGCCCTGCAAAAGATCCTCCAGGTCCGCTCAAGAGGGCAGGGGAGAACCCTGGAAGAACTTGCACCGCTGAAATTCGAACGCCGTGCCGAATGGGATCCCTTGGCGCCCACCGCCTTCGCTCCTGCCCCTGATGGGCAGCCTCATCAGCTCCTCACCGCCCTCTGGCAGTGGCGGGCGGGTGTGGGTGAACTTTCCCCCCCCCCCCCCCAGGGGCACCCCCCCCCCGTCTTGCTGTGGACCCGCGGCTGGTCCCCGCCCGGTACACCCGCCCCCCTGGGGGTTTTCATCCGAGGGGGAAACCCCCCCCCGCTCTTCCTCCCGCGATCCTCCCCCCGGGAGCTGCTGGGGAGCGGCGCGTTCGTCTGGGG
>DMMK01000145.1 GCA_003453085.1 Verrucomicrobiales bacterium | reverse complement strand
CTTCTATCCACCTATCATGCCGTCCGGGCCCGACCTGGCAGGCCCGGAAGAGATCCTGACTCTCACGACTTCATGTCGCTGCGCATGATCTGCCAGGCCAGAGAAATGGCACCCCCGGTGGCCAGCAGGAAGAGAAGCATGGCAAAGCCAGGATAACCAAAAAGGCGAAAGCTCGTCTCCACCCGCATCAGCATGGAGGCACCGACAATCAGCGCGGCCAGAATGAGACCCAGCGTGATGCGATTCGCTACCTTTTGCAGACCGGTCATCACCACCTTTTCATCAATGGTGTCCAGGTGGATCTTCAGCTTGTTGTTGGCCACCACTTCCAAAAACTGGTTCAGCCTGCCCGGCAGTTTCTCGATGAGCTCCTTAGCATCCAGCACGGAGTTCAGCAGGTTGCCTAACGAAAGGCTCTTCAAAGTTTTGGCCCGCATCAGCTCGGCTGAATTGCGGCGGATGGATTCATTCGGGTCAAACGTGGGATCCAGTGTGCGGCCCACCAGGTCCAGATTCAGCAGGGTCTTGCCCAGCATCGTCAGCTCCTCCGGCACGCTCAGGCCGGTGCGCGCTGCCACCTGGGTCACATGCATGACGATCTTGCCCACTTCCAGATTCTCCACCGTGGCCCCCTGTTGCTGGCTGACGATCTCCGCGATGTCGCGGCGGAAGGCGGCTTCATCGAAATGGTCTTTCTCTGTGCCCATCGCCTGGGCCACAGCGGCGGCGCGGTCGCTCTGCCCGTCACTGATGGCCAGCAGCAGCTTCAGGAGCTGGTCCTGCATCTGCGGGCCCACCCTCGCGATCATGCCAAAGTCCAGCAGGGCCACCTTGCTGTTGTCCGCCGTCAAAAAGACATTGCCCGGATGCGGATCCGCATGAAAGACCCCGACGATGAGAATCTGGTGCAGGTAGGAGCGGAACACCTCCTCCGCCAGCACCCGCCCATCCACCTCCATGCGCACGATCGGGTGCAGCTTGGTGATCTTGGTGCCGTCCACATACTCCATCGTCAGCACCCGGCCGGAGGAGTAGTCATCAATGGGTGCCGGAATCACCAGACGGGTGAAGTCCGCCAGCTTTTCGCGCATCAGCTTCATCGTCTGCGCTTCCTGGCGGTAGTCCAGTTCACGCAGCAGCGCCTTGCGCAGTTCCCCCACCATCTTGGTGAATTCAAAACGACGACCGGTATCAGTGTGGCGGTCCAGAAACTCGGCAATTTCCGAGATCGCCGCCAAGTCCGTGGCCACCAGTTCCCGCACATCCGGGCGCTGCACCTTCACCGCCACCTCCTGCCCGCTGCGCAGCACCGCGTAGTGTACCTGCCCCAGCGAGGCCGCCGCCATAGGAACCGGATCGAACGATTGAAAAGCCTTGGAAATGCGCGCGCCGATCTCCACATTCACGATGGCCTCCACCTTTTCATAAGGGAAAGGCTGGATGTTGTCCTGCAGCATGCTCAGCGCCTCCATGTAGGCAGGAGGCACAAAGTCGGATCGGGTGGAAAGCAGTTGTCCCAGCTTGATGAACGTCGGCCCCATCTGCTCCAGATCCTTGGCCAGTTCACGCGCTCCCGGCGGCACGGGCGGGGGTGGTGCAAACTCCAGCGGATCATCCACAATCGGCGCCGCTTTCACTAGGTCTCCGTGACCGTATTTGATCATCAGGCCCAGGACTTGTTTGTATCTTTTGAGGTGTTCCGGATGAAGGGAGAGTGTCATGGTGAGGGTGTCGTGCATTTGGCCATCGTGCCTCGCCCGTCGCTTGGTCGTACCATTCGAATGCACGCAGATGCCCGTCCTCCTTCGATGATGAAAGGATGACTGCTCAAAGCGTACAAAACTTTCAATCGTGGTTTGAGGCGCTGCACACCACGGACAAGAGCCAAGTGGCCATGATGCGGCTGGAACCCGGCCAGGAATCCGGACCCGAACCTGAAAGCCACGCCCACAGCGACCAGGTGCTCCTCGTGCTGGAAGGAACTTTGGAAGGAGAAATTGCCGATGAGCGCATTTCCATGGCCAAAGGCGATTTCATCACAGTGCCCGCAGGCACTCCCCACCGTTTCTACAATGCGGGGGAGGCCTCTGCCCTAACCTTTAATGTGTATGCTCCGCCTGCCTATCCCCCCGACACCCGAGGATGATGCCGGGTACTCCAGCAACGGCCACGGCCTGGCCACCCTAGCCCTCACGGCTGCCATCAGCGGCACGCTGGCAGTGATCATCAGCAAAAATTTCCTGGAGACGGAAAAGAAGATCACCCACCACATCGAGACCGACTACGCGGTTTGTGACGAGGCATTTGCCCGCACCATGAGCCATCTCCTGGGCCCGCCTCTGCTGAGCGGCAACAAGGTCACCGTCCTGCAAAATGGAGCCCAAATTTTTCCGCGCATGCTGGAGGTCATCCGCCAGGCCGAGCGAAGCGTGACCTTTGAAAACTTCGTCTGGACCAAGGGCCGGATCGTTGAGGAGTTTTCAGCCGCCTTCGCCGAATGCGCCCGCCGAGGCGTGAAGGTTCACTTCCTCCAGGATGCCATGGGATCCAACTGCCTGGACAGCAGCTGCATGAAGCAGATGCGGGAGGCCGGTGTGGAGGTGGAGATCTTCCGCCGTTACAACCTGGCCAATTTCAACCACCGCACCCATCGCAAGATCCTGGTGGTGGATGGGCGCATCGGCTTTGTCGGCGGCGTGGGCATCTCCGACATGTGGGACGGCCATGGCAATAAAAGCGACCACTGGCGCGATACCCAGTATGAGGTGGAAGGGCCCGTAGTCGCGCAGATGCAACAAGCCTTCATGGACAACTGGATGCAGACCCGCGCACGCGTGCTGCATGGCGATGACTACTTCCCGAAACTCTTTCCCTGTGGCGACACGCAGTGCCAAATCTTCACCAGCTCCGTCAGTGAAGGCGCCGACAGCGCCCGCTTGATGTTTCTGATGTCCATCGCCGCAGCACGCCAGTCCATCCGCATCGTGAACCCCTACTTCGTGCCTGACATGCTGGTGCTGAACCTGCTGAAAAAGGCCTGCGAACGCGGCGTCAGCGTGGAGATCATCGCTCCCAGCGAGCGCATTGACCAAAAGGTGGTCCGTTACGTGGGCCGTGCCCGCTGGGGCGGACTGATGCGTGCGGGCGTGCGCTTTTATGAATTCCAGCCCGCCCTTCTCCACTGCAAATATTTCGTCGTGGACGAACAATGGGTGTCCGTCGGCTCATGCAACCTGGACGACCGATCCCTGTGCCTGAACGAGGAGGCCAACCTCAATGTCTGGGACCGTGACTTTGCCCGCCAGCACCTGGAGGTCTTTGAAGTGGACAAAAGGCGGTCCCGCGAAATCACCTGGCAGGATTGGAAGAACCGTCCTTTCCGGGAGAAAGTGCTGGGCCATGT
>DMMK01000146.1 GCA_003453085.1 Verrucomicrobiales bacterium | reverse complement strand
TCCCCACTCCGCGCGGGAAGCGATCGGGCTCGGGTGTACCTGAATACCACGCCGAGCACTTGCCGGCGGGCGAGACTTCCTTCATCCCATGCCAGTCCCCCAGGGCCATGTAGTCCAGTTCCTCCACAGGCAGCCGGGCGAGGTCCAGACGGTTCGCTGCGTCAGAAGACTCCTCCTCATCACCCGCCGGGCCAAAGTCCTGAACGCTGCCATGGGCGATGACCAGCCTCGGTTTGCTACCAAAAGTGGACAAGTCCATGCCACGCAGCCAGGCCGTCGTATCGCTTGCGTCGTGCTGGCGCAGCAACGGGCAAGGCAGGAGAACTACATCCTCCAGTTCCACAGGTTCTGCCCGAAGCAGGAGGTGGAGATTCGGGGCCAGTGCCTGACATTCCTGTCGAAAAAAAGCCTGCTCCCATAGGCTGCCAGGGCCGCCATGATCATGATTGCCTGGAATGATGTACACTGGCACCCCCAGGGCCCCGATGGCTGCACAGGCCGCTGAAACGGTTCCTTTGTCCGGCGTGGGAGAGTCAAACACATCTCCAGCCACCACCACAAAACGGGCCCCGTGGTCTCGGACCACCTGCCCCAGACGCCCAATGGCAAGCAGCCGCTCCTGCCGCACCAGGGCACGCTTTTGCTCATCTTCAATGCGGGCAAAAGGCTTGCCGATCTGCCAGTCGGCGCTGTGGAGAAAGGTCACGGGCATGGTGGAGAAAACCCATCAGGGCCGCCCCGTCAAAGTCAAGGAAGGGAAAAGGCCCGCGCACTTTTGCCGCATGGTCACATGTCATCTCTCCAACTCCGGTTGATGAGAAAAATCTGGAGGCCGCGCCCAGCATTGCCTCTAGCCAGATCAGCCCAGATTGCGCTTGTTTGTGAGGGCTGCCAGATTTACAGGCAATGCCTTAGCCGAACTGCCCCTGATGGAATACCGCACGGCCCTGTTTTTCCTCTTTCTTTACTATATCCGGCCTCAGGACTGGATACCTGCCCTCATAGGCTTCAACATCATCCGGCCTATGATCCTGCTGTGGATCATCAGCTTTGCGACCTCGAGAAGGCGCAGCGCCACCCCGGGCATCCTGAAGACGCCGCACGACTGGGCCATCCTGGCCTACTACCTCTACGTTTCGTGGAATTCGTCCGACTTCAGCGGCACCCTGAAGGCCTTCATGCCCTATGTGGTTTTTTACGCCTTTACGGTTCATTCCCTCACCAGTTGGGAGCGTGTTCTCGGCTACATCAAGGGCTGGAATTTCATGCTCATGGGGGTGGCGGCGATGGCCATTGGCAGCTTGTTCGGGGTGGACCTGACCAATGCTGCCGACGTGACCATGTATTATGACGGCCGTCTCAGCCTGGGCACCTGGATGCACAACAATCCGAATGCGCTCGCCCACTCGGTCATTGTCGTGATGCCGCTGAGCTACGTCCTCTACTTTTGGAAAAAGGGAGTGATCGGCCGACTGATTGTCTTCCCTGCCTGCACGGCTCTTGCCTGCTTTTGCGTTTATCAAACTCAGTCCAAAGGGGCCTTCCTGGTCGGTGGGGTGCTTTTCGTCCTGATCTTTGTCGTCGGGCGTCCCAAGTCCATCCAGTTTTTGGCCCTCGCCATGGCGGCGACCCTGGGAGTCTCAGCCCTGAGCTTCCTACCGCGTATGGAGCAAATGGGCAACCTGCGAGCCGATGAAGGTGTGCAAGGACGCCTCATGGTGTGGGAACTCGCACGCAACGTCACCGAGACCAAATCTGCCGGCGAAGGCTGGAAGCAGTTCGTCGGCCACATCGTCTGGCAAGGCCAGTGGGAAACCAAAGCCACCCACTCCAGCTACGTGCAAGTCGGCGGGGATCTGGGCATCAACGGCCTGTTTTGCTACTTGCTGCCTTTATGGTTGGCCATCCGCTCTCTCTGGATCGGCGCCAGGCTGACCCGGGATGACCCCGACAAGGAACGATGTCGCCGTGCGATCATGATCCTCGTCATCGCTTACCTCATCTCTGGCTGGATGATCAACCGTGAATATCACACGGAGTACTTCCTCCTAGTTGCCGTGGCCGCTGCCATTCACCGCCTTAACTTGGCCAGGGAACTCGGCATCGATGCGGATACCGAAGAAGACCTGGAGAACGCCACCTTGGCCGCCAGCCAGCCCCAGACCGATGCCCTGGCCCTGCCCGCCCAGCCACTGGAAGAAATCGCAGAAGGTGGCAAACGACTCTGGAACCGAATCACCCTGGTGGATGTCGCCGTCGGCGCGGCCATGACCCAGGCCGTGCTGTACACCTGGGACTACGTGCTCGAAAACCTGTAGTCCCCGGTGAGCTATCGGCAGTGGAGGGGACTCAGGCCGCGCCCAGTTCCTCCAGCAACATCTGGTTCAGGCGGATGCCAGCCTCGAAATTGGCAATCGGGAAGTTTTCGTTGGGGGCATGAGCTTGGCAGTCAGGCAGAGCCAATCCCAGCAGCAGCGTATCAGCCCCCAGCACCTCCTTGAAGGCCTGCACGATGGGGATGCTGCCGCCTTCGCGAATGAGGGCGATCTTGCCCCCAAAAGTCTTGGCCAATGCGCGCTGGGCCGCCTTTCCCAGCGGGCCCTGGGGATCCATCAGGTAGGCTTGGCCCGTGTGACCGCGCACGATCTCCAGCCTGACACTGGCAGGCGCTTTCGATTTCAGATAGGCACTGGCCAGATCCATGATCTCATCTGGATTTTGATCTGGCACTAGACGGAAGGATAGCTTCACAAAAGCCTCGCGCGGTATCACCGTCTTGGAGCCCTCTCCCTGATAACCGCCCCCGATGCCATTGACCTCCGCCGTTGGCCGGGCCCAGCGCCGCTCACGCTCAGTGAATCCCGGTTCGCCGAAGAGTGCAGGCACCCCGGTGAGGAAAAGAGTCTCGGCATCGCCATCTCCCAGCTCCGCCCAGGCACTGCGCTCCCAATCGGCCAGGGGCTTCACGGCATCATAAAAGCCAGGGATGAGCACCTTCCCTTCTTCATCATGCAGCGTGGCAGCGAGACGTGCGGCGATGGTCGCTGGATTCGCCACGGCACCGCCGAAAATGCCGGAGTGCAGATCAATGCTGGGGCCATGAACCTTCACCTCCATGCAGGCAATACCACGCAGGCCGTAAGTGAACGTACCGATGCCAGGTCCCACCATGCCGGTGTCAGAAATGGCCACCACATCACAGGCCAGTTCTTCGCGATGAGCCTCCAGGAAAGGTTTCAAATTGGGGCTGCCAATCTCTTCTTCGCCTTCGAAAAGGATGGTCAGATTGACCGGCAGATCACCGTGCTTTGCCAGAGTTTCGGCCAAGCCGGAAACGTGGGCCATGAGCTGGCCTTTGTTGTCCGTCGCCCCACGACAAAAGATGACACCGTCGCGAATGGTTGGTTCAAAGGGAGGTGACTTCCACTCGGCGAAAGGCTCCGCGGGCTGCACATCGTAGTGGCCGTAGAGCAGGACCGTGCGGCGACCGGCGATGTGTTTGTTTTTGGCCACGATGACCGGATGCCCCGGGGTCTCGTGCAACGCCGTTGTCAATCCCATCCCCGTCAGCTTGGCCACCAGCCAGTCCGCACAGGCCCGGGTATCGGCGTTGTGACGGGAATCGGTGGAGACACTGGGGAAACGCAGGCAGGTGAGGAGATCGTCGAGTGCAGACATGGCGGTAAAGGATACGGTTGGACCAGGTTTCAGGGCATCATCGTTGGCCGTTCACCCTGCAACTCCTTCCAGTTGCTGAAGGCAAAGAGGGCAAAAAAGATGACAATAAAAACTTGCCTAAAGGCCACCGCAATGACGCCAAATCCCACGGCGCAGATGATGCTGACAATCAGCGCTGTTTTCTGCCGTTGCGGCCCCAGCAGGGCCTGCATGATGCGGCCACCATCGAGGGGGATGATGGGAAAAAGATTCAGCACAGCCCAGGAGATGCTGACCTGAACGAAGGAACTCATGAAATGCGTCGCGAGCAGGTTTTGTGGCTGCCAGGCATCCTTCACCCACCACATCACCACCCCGGCTGCAATCTGAAGAAACGGGCCTGCAGCACTGACAAAGAAACTTTCGCTGCGGCCAAAGG
>DMMK01000293.1 GCA_003453085.1 Verrucomicrobiales bacterium | reverse complement strand
GCCGGGCGCTGATCTGTGACTGCGGATTGTAAATGGCGCTGCCCATCGGCTTGCCACGGGCGTCCTGCAACTGCACCACGTCTCCAGGCTTGGGCTCGCCGAAGCGGCCTTTGATCTCGGTGGCATAGACCCAGACGTGACCGTGAAAAATGCGTGCGCGTGGCTGGATGGAAAGTGTGGGCATGGGCGGGGAAGGGAACCCGTTACATGCAGCGGGATGGGGTCGAGGGCAACCAGGAACGCGGTCAGCCTTTGAAGCCAATCCCCCTTTATCCTTGAGAAAGTGGCTTGCTGGTTAAAGGTTATGCTCATTGTGATCTCCCCCGCGATCGCTTTACCTCCCCCCCCTTCCTATGCAGTCCCCCCTTTTGCACGGGCATCGTGCGCTCATTTGCCTAGCTTGCGTTTGCCTTTTTTCCTCGGCCTTCGCGGCCAATGAGGCCGTGTGGACGCCGACGAACGGCACCAATTGGTCAACCACACCCACTGAAGGAGCCAACTGGGTCAATGCCACGGGAAGTGTCACGCCCTACAATATCTCCGGGGGTAATTTGGTCCTCCAGTTTGGCAACAGCGCGGGCGGTGTTTCGAATAACAACTTCAATGCCGGTTACTCCCTGGGCAGCATTACCTTCCTCGCCGGGGCAGGCGCCTACACGCTGACGGGGAACCAGGTGTCATGGCCAGTAGCGGCGAGTCCGCTGGGGGTGATTACCAACAGCAGCAGCAACGATCAGCGCATTGATTTTGACTTTGCCCTCACGGCCTCTGGGAACCGATCTGTGAGCAGCCCAAACAGGACACTGATTTTTGGAGGCAATGCCACAGGTGCAGGCACCTTTTACGTGACCAGCGGCAGCGTGACCTTTCTGGGTGAACTGGCGAACACAGGCGGTGCCTATCGCACGAATGGCGGCACCCTGAAGCTGCTGAACGCGAACAACAGCTTCACGGCGGATGCACGGGCTGCGGCAGGCATCCTCAGTACCAACAACATTGCCAACAGCGGTGTGAATTCTTCCATCGGAAGAGGGTCCAACATTAGCTTGGGGCAGTCTTATTCGAACTCGGTGAGTCTGGCGACTTTGCAACTGACCAATGAGGTCAATTCCAAGACTGGTCTGGCAGGCAATGCTGGCTCTGGGACGACCAATCGCACGATCAGTATCAGCAACGGTCTATCCGCTGTGGCAGGAACCTCGCTGGCGAATCATAACATCTGGGGCGGTGGCATTTTGGAAAACACCGTGGCAGGCGAAACGGCGACCTTTAATGGCCGCGTCACCTCCTCCATCGGTTCTGCGAGATCCAGCCTCTGGATGCTGGGTGCAGGCAATGGGGTGATCAATGGCAGCATCGCCACCGGCACCGTCGCAACCACCCCGACGGTGGCCAATTCCATCAAAACGGAAGTGGTGAAAGCAGGCACCGGAACCTGGGCCCTGAATGCGCCTAACGTCCATGCGGGAGTCACCACGGTCTATGATGGCGTGCTGAAGATCGGCAATACCACCGCGCTGGGAAGTGGTGGCTACACAACGGCTGGCAGCAATGGTGGCACAGTCGTGTCGGCGGGGCTGACGCGCACCGTGACCTCGGATGGTTCCAGCCAGCCCGGGACGAATGCCGCCGCTGCGGGTACGCTGGACCTGAACGGCCAGACGAACATCAATGAGGTCATCACCCTCAATGGCAAGGGCTTCGCCAATCAGGGCGCCTTGGTCAACAACAGCAGCACCCCGGCCCTCATCAGCAATGGCATCGCCTCCATCACCATGACGAGTTCCGGTGGCAACAGCGGTGCGCCGGTCACCGTTACTATTTTGGGGGGAGGTGGCAGCGGAGCGGCCGCAGTGGGCACGCTGGGGCTGACAGCCCAGAGCTTCACCATCACCAATGGTGGCAGCGGTTACACCACGGGCACCAACGGTTATTCCTCACTGGCCATTTCCGGCGGTGGTGGCACCGGGGCGTATGCCAAGGTGGTGCTGACTAGCGGCAGTGTGACGGGCGTGGAGATCCTCAACATGGGCAGCGGATTCTCGAACACTGCCTTTAACGTAACCGTGGCTGATGCATCTGGCGTGACGGAGGTGCCAGCCACCATCACCACCAACACCAACAACTACGCCATCGAGGTGGCGGTGAACAATCCCGGTTCGGGCTACACCACAGCTCCTACGGTGACGGTGAGCGGAACGGGCACCAACACGGCGGTGGCCAATCTTTCCTCCATCATCCTGGCCACGGCCTCTCATGTCGGCGGCAGTGGCGACATCATTGTCAATGCGGTGATCTCCAGTGCCAATGCCACGGCAGATCTCACGAAGATCGGTGCAGGCACGCTGGTGCTGAACGGAATCAATACTTACACCAGCAAGACCCATGTCTATGGCGGCACCCTCCAGGTGGGCACGGCAGGAAGCGGCAGCATCGGCAGTGGCGATGTGGATGTGATGACCAATGGGATCCTTGCTGGCACGGGCATTGTGAATGGCAGCACCGTGATCAATGGTGGCGTGATCCGTCCCGGCGATGCCGCAGGCGCGGGTACGGGTTATCTGTCTTTCACCAGTGCCGGCGGGCTGCGTCTTCAGGACGATGCCAATGCTCTCACGTCTGACATCGGTGCGCTGCTGACATTGAATGGTGCGACCCTCAATGCGATCCTTTTGTCCGATGACCCATCCGATGGCATCCAAACTTCCACCACGGGCCTGATCGGCGTGCATGATCAGATCCGGGTCACGGATACCCTGACGGTGGATCTGGGAATGAAGTTCCAGGTGGAGCTGGCCAGCGGTTATAACCCTGCCATTGGCGATGTCTTCAACCTCCTGGACTGGGGCATTGGCAACTTTTCCGGGTCTGCCAATGCGAACGATTTTCTCGTCCTGCCTACACTTGCAAACGGGCTGTGGAACACGTCCCAGTTCTTCTCGGACGGCATCGTTTACGTCGTCGTTCCGGAGCCTAGTCGAGCCTTCTTGTTAGGCCTTGCCTTGGTTGGCATGATGTGGCGCAGACGGCGCTCGGTTTAAGCGGGACAGCAGGAAGCCGTTGTCTGCGAGAAGGGGCTCGGCTCAACCCTTTGGCATAAAGATGTTTGGTAAAAGATAGGGATCATGGTTGCCCCATCTTTCACCTTCCTCTTCTGGCAGACTCCGCTTTTCAGCGTAGGACTCAGCCAGCCACGAGATCGTAGCCGCGCCAGTCTTTGACAGTCACATCGGCAAAGCTGCCGACGGGAAGTTTTTTGTCCACAAAGACGGTGGTGTCAATGTCCGGGGCGTCCATCTCACTGCGGGCCACGCCGGGTTCTTCAACGAGGACACGAAGGGTGCGTCCGACCTGCTGGCGGTTCACCTGCTCGACGCTGCGCTGGATGGCGCGCATGGCTTCGTTCCACCGGGCCTTGCGGGTCATGTGGTGGATCTGGCCGTCCATTTTGGCGGCGCGTGTATCTTCTTCGCGGGAGTAGTTGAAGACGCCGGCGCGCTCGAACTTCTCATCTTCGATGAACTGGATCAGTTCGTTGAAATCGGCATCGGTTTCGCCGGGGAAGCCGACGATGAAGGTGGTGCGGATGGCAATGTCCGGGATGCCTGCGCGGATGCGCTTGATCAGATTGCGGATGTAGGCACCATCGGTCTCGCGCTTCATTAGGGTCAGCATATTGTCGCTGATGTGCTGCAGCGGCATGTCAATGTAGCGTGCCACCTTCGGGCTTTCGGCGATGGCGGCGATGAGGTCATCACTCCAGTGCGCAGGGTGGGTGTAGAGAAGGCGGATCCAGAAATCGCCGGGGATGGCATTGATCTCACGGATGAGGGTGGAAAGGGAGTGGCCTTTGGTGGAGTCCACTTCGCTGCGGGGTTTGGGGCGTTCGCCCTCCCACTTGTCCATGCCAAAGTAAGTGGTGTCCTGGGAGATGAGATTGATCTCTTTCACGCCGCGTTCGATGAGCTGGCGGGCTTCCTTGACCACGCTTTCCTGGGTGCGGCTGCGGTGGCGGCCACGGATGCGGGGGATGATGCAGAAGGAGCAGCTGTGGTTGCAGCCTTCGGAAATCTTCAAATACGCGTAGTGCCGCGGCGTCAGCTTGACGCCCTGCGGCGGCACCAGATCGAGATGCGGATTGTGCAGCGGCGGCAGCGCGCGGTGCACGGCATCGAGCACGCTCTCATATTGCTGAGGTCCGGTGACCGACAGCACATTCGGATAGGCTTTTTCGATCTGCTCCGGTTCAGCGCCCATGCAGCCGGTGACGATCACCTTGCCGTTTTCCGCCATGGCCTCGCCGATGGCGCCGAGCGATTCCTGTTTGGCGCTGTCGAGGAAGCCGCAGGTGTTGACGATGACAAGGTCCGCGCCCTGGAAGGTC
>DMMK01000691.1 GCA_003453085.1 Verrucomicrobiales bacterium | reverse complement strand
CCCCTGGAGCCCCTCCCCTCCGACAGCTAGGCATAGGCAGGCTGGTTTACGTCCTGCTCTTCGCTCTCGTCACGCTCGCCCAGGCCCTAGTCATTGAGCACTATCAACTGAAGCTGGAAAGCTTCTGGGATCGCTTGATCGTTGTCAGCTTTCTCCTGCCCATCATCGCGTTTCGTCTCAAAAACATCGGGTTTCATCCGCTGAACTGCCTGATTGCACTCGTCCCGCTGCTCAATGTGATTGTTCTCCTGCCCTGCCTATTTTGCCAGGCGGGGTATGCCACGAGCCGTAAGCTCGATAAACCAGGGCGCATCGCGATGGTGGTGTTCTTTGTGCTTTTTGTCATCGCCGTCGTTTTTTCTTCACGACTTCTCCCCCAGCCTTCATGATCTGCACTGCTTTCATCGCCACCAGTTTGGACGGATTCATCGCCAGAACAAATGGGGGCATTGACTGGCTGGCCGCCGTGGAAAGGGAAGGCGAGGACTATGGTTACGCAGCCTTCATGGCGACGGTGGATGTCCTGGTGATGGGGCGCGGCACCTTTGAAACGGTCGTCGATTTTCCAGAGTGGCCCTATGGTGACACCCCGGTGACCGTGCTGACACACCGACCCCTGACCGTGCCAGATAGGCTCCAAAACAAAGTCTCCGTGCTAGCGCTGGAACCTGCGGCAGTGATCGAACATTTTTGTCAGCAAGGCGCGGCCCACCTCTATCTGGATGGAGGCAAAACCATTCAGAGCTTTTTGGCTGCGGGCCATCTGGACAGACTGGTGATCTCCCAGATTCCAGTTTTGCTGGGCGAAGGAATCTCGCTTTTTGGCCCCTTGCCAGCAGACAAGAGGCTGCTTCACCTGGAAACGAAAAGTTTTGCCTCCGGCCTGGTGCAGAGCACTTACGAAATCGCCAAACAGCTTTCTTAACCAGAGCGCTTGGCAAAGAAAGCTGGGCCGAATACTCAGATTGACAGCGGCATTTACTTTTTTATGGCCGCCATTCCTTTGTTTTTTTGCGAAGTGAAGGGTTCCTGAAGATGGGAATTTTTGGAACCGTGCCTGACAATCCCTTTGGTTCCGGCAGCTTTTTGATCCAAATAGCGGCTGCCCAACGTTTCTCACCGGCGTGAATCAACCCACCTCCTCCTCCCAAATGATCCCCAACTGGCTTACTTTTGCCCTCCTCACCGTGCTCTCCTGGGGCGTTTATGGCATCATCCTTCACAAGGGCCGTGGGCTGATGCCCGATGGCACGCTGCCTGGACCTGAAACGGCCAATGCCAGCCTGAAAGCCTTTTTGTTTGTCGGCATCGCCTACTTTGTGGTGGCTGTCTTGGGCCCTGTCCTGGTTCTGTGGCAGCGCGGGACGAACTGGAGCTTTACCAGCAGCGGCATGACCTGGAGCTTCATTGCCGGTGTGGCAGGTGCGCTGGGTGCCTTCACCCTGGTGCTGGCCCTTGGTGCAGCCGCAGCGATCTATAAAGGTGCCGCACCAGCGGCGGTGATGCCTATCGTCTTTGCCGGTGCCCCGGTGGTGAATACCGTGGTGGCTATGTTCATCCATCCGCCAGCCGGGGGCCTGAAGACCCTTCCTTGGCAATTCGTCACGGGTATCGTGCTGGCCGCTTGTGGGGCCTTCATGGTGGCCAAGTATGCCCCGACCAACCGCCCTGCCGCCAAGCCAGCAGGCGTCGCCGCCAAGCACTGATGTTAAAGGCCGCCGCCCATGTCATCCGCACGCTGCGCAGCCACGGCCACCAGGCACTGCTGGCGGGCGGCTGTGTGCGTGACTTCCTGTTAGGCAAGGAGCCCAAAGACTACGATGTGGCCACCAGCGCCACACCGCAGCAGGTCATCGCCCTGTTTCCAGGGGCGCTCACCGTGGGTGCCCATTTCGGCGTGGTGATCGTCAAGCGCGACCACCACCAGATCGAGGTGGCCACCTTCCGCACGGACGGCAGCTACAAGGATGGCCGTCGCCCTGAAAGCGTGACCTTTGCCACGGCTGAAGAGGATGCGCAGCGGCGTGACTTCACGGTGAATGGGCTGTTCCGCGATCCCGAGGAAGACCGCATCATTGATTATGTGAACGGTCAGCAGGACATCGCCGCCAAGCTCCTGCGGGCTATTGGTGATCCCTCACAACGCTTTGCCGAAGACCGGCTGCGCCTGCTGCGTGCGGTGCGTTTTGCCACCGTGCTGGGTTTTGAGATTGAGCCCGCCACCTGGCAAGCTGTGTGCGACCATGCGGAGGCCATCACCACCGTGAGTGCCGAACGTATCCGCGATGAGCTGATCAAAATCTTCCTGCACCCGAACCGGCTGCGGGGTTTTGACCTGCTGATGGACAGCGGGCTGATGGAGCGTGTGCTGCCGGAGATCTTAGTTCTCAAAGGCGTTGAGCAGCCTCCACAGTGGCACCCTGAAGGAGATGTGTTCATCCATACCCGCCTCATGCTGAGCCTACTGCCTGAGCATGTTTCCCTGCCACTGGTGCTCAGCGTGCTACTGCATGACATTGCCAAGCCAGCCACCTTTACGGTGGATGAAGGCACGGGCCGCATCCGCTTTAATGGCCATGACAAACTGGGAGCTGAGATGACGGGGGACATCCTACGCCGGCTCAAGTTTCCCAACGATGTCATCGAGCCCACTCAGATTGCGGTGGAGCATCACATGGCCTTTAAGGACGTGAAGAAGATGCGCAACAGCACCCTGAAGCGCATGATGGCACGCCCGACCTGGGAGGATGAACTGGCGCTGCATCGCGTGGACTGCCTGGGCTCCAACGGCCTGCTGGACAACTACGAATTCATGAAGGAAAAGGCCCAAGAGTTTTCTCAGGCCCCATTGATCCCGCAAACGCTCATCAGCGGTCGTGACCTTATCGAACTGGGCTGGCAGCCAGGCAAAGAAATGGGAGAGGCACTAACCAGCGTTCAAAACGCCCAGCTTGAAGGTCTCATTGCCAACAAAGAAGAAGCGCTTGAGTGGGTAAAAACACATCATCCGTTAGGCTAGGCCGCACTTCTTTTCACGAGAGCAATGCCTGACGAGCGAAACCTCGAGCGGTAGTCCGTGGGGGTGATCTTGACCAAGCGCATGAAGCAGCGGCCCATCACATCGGCACTGCCAAAACCGCAGGCCAGGGCAATTTCCTCCATGCCCAGGCTGCTGCGTTCCAGCTTCCGCCGCACCGCCTCGATGCGCAGTTCCTCGACATACTGCGAGGGCGGCTGGCCCATTTCACGAGTGAAGACACGCTGAAAATTTCGTTCGCTCATGGCTGCCCTGGCTGCCAAAGCAGGAACGGTGAGATCTTTCGACAGGTTCTCCTGCATCCATACCTGGAGATCTTTCAGCGGACGATTTTCTGTGGTCTGTTCACGCAGCGACACGCTAAACTGCGTTTGGCTGCCTGGACGGCAAAGAAAAACCACCAGCATGCGTGCCACCTCCAGTGCAACCTTGCGGCCGTGATCTTCCTCCACAAGGGCCAGACTGAGGTCGATACCGGAGGTCGCACCTGCGGAGGTGTAAAAAGGACCGTCTTTCACCGAGAGGGGATCCGGATCCACCTAACCCTTGGGGAAAGGGGTGGCCAGATCCCGGGCAAATGCCAAATGCGTCGTCGCCCTTCGGCCACCCAACAACCCCGCCTGTGCCAGCAACCAAGCGCCCGTGCAGACGGAACCCACACGGCGGGCGGTCTTGGCCTGCTTTTGCAGCCAGAACACAAGCTTCGGCGGCGGGACGGTCAGTTCGCTACCCATGCCTCCGGGAACAATGACTGTATCCACCATTCCTCGAACCGTGGAGTAATGCGGGCCGCTGCGTAGCCCCATGCCATACATGCCTTCAAGCTGGCCTTCATCCCCAGTGGAAACATAGGTGATGTGGTAGCGCTGATCCGCCGGAAGCAGCGTGTTGGCTGAGGAAAAGACATCCACCACCCCGGCCACATCCAGCTCCCGCACACGTGGATACATGAGAATGACAATGCGACGGATGGAGGCGGCGTTTTTCATGAGACCTGGCCCCGATGCTGCATGAACCGCGCCGAACAAACAATCAAATGTTGGATTGAATGGGCCGGAAACATGGAAAGCAGTTTGGCGTAAATCGTCGGATGCTTGTCGTTCATGCCAGACAATTTCGCCTTAATCTGACACCACGCAGCAAGCGCACCGCAAGCTGCCAATTCCCAAAAGACAAACATCCAAACAAGCAAACATCATGAACACCATCACCACCAAAGACGGCACGAAAATCTACTTCAAGGACTGGGGCGCCGGTCAGCCTGTCATCTTCAGCCACGGCTGGCCCCTGAGCTCCGACAGTTGGGAAGCCCAGATGCTCCACCTGGCCAACAATGGCTACCGCGTCATCGGTCATGACCGTCGCGGTCACGGGCGCTCCAGCCAGCCGTGGAACAACAATGACATGGACGGTTATGCGGACGATTTGGCGGAGCTGATTGAGCAATTGAATCTCCACAACGTGGTACTGGTGGGCTTCTCCACGGGCGGCGGCGAGATCACCCGCTACATCGGCCGCCATGGTTCCAGCCGAGTGGCCAAAGCCGTCCTGGTTTCTGCCGTGCCACCCCTGATGGTGAAGACCGAGGCCAACCCTGGTGGACTGCCAATCGAAGTTTTCGATGGCTTGCGCAGCGCCTCCTTGGCCGACCGTTCCCAGCTTTACAAGGACATCGCCAGCGGTCCCTTCTTCGGTTACAACCGCCCCGGTGCCAAGCCCTCCCAGGG
>DMMK01000216.1 GCA_003453085.1 Verrucomicrobiales bacterium | reverse complement strand
CCGGTAGCCGTTGAACCAGAGGCCCATGAGGAGCTTGAACCAGAGTCTGTGGACTTAGAGGCTCATGAGGAGCCTGAACAAGAGCCTGAATGGCAGGAAGCTGAGGCGTCGGCGCCTGCAGAAATCATTTCAGAATCGCCCGTGCCGGTGACTGAAACGGCGTCTCCTGAGCTGCCCCCGCTGCCTCCTGAACTCAAAAATGTCGCCCGTATCCTTGAAAGGATGCTGCACGATCCCGCGCAGCTCCAGGGGGCGTTCGCGAGCTTTTGCGCGGCAGCCTACGTCAAGCCGGAACGGGCCGGTGCTGCGAGCGACTATCTGACGACTCTTTTTGAAGATCAGCAGGATGTCCTGGCGGAGATGACGCGCGTGCCGGACCTCATCATCGAGCTGGGCTCCGGCCACTACACGCTGACATTCATGGTGGCCTCACGCTGGGCTGCCAAGGCGGACCTGGCCCGGCTCACCCGGCTGGCGGAGGCGCTGATTGCCACCCAGTCGAAGATGAACAGCCCGGAGGTGGTGGACCTCATGCTGGCGCTCACGACTTCTTTGGCCATCAGCCGTTACTCGCGGGCGGAGCAACTGCTGGCCGCGGCGAACGCCCATGCTACGGAAGATGAGCGTGATGCCCTCGATGAAGCACACTTGTGGTTAGGCGCAGGCGGCATCGTGCGCGGTAGCTCACAGGAGGCGCGGGATCTCTGGGATGTGCGGCTCCGGCGGCCCCGCGTGGCCTGGACCTGGAGCAGCCCGGAGGAGTGTTCTGCCCTCGCCCAACTGGCGGAGTGCCTGGATCCGAAAAGCGAGGCGGCGGTGCTTTTCCAAGCCGTCGTGCCCGCCTGCTGGTGGTCGCTGCTGATCGCGAGATCCCGTGAAGGGGCCTCTTATGAAGCCGCCCTGGCGGCTGCGAAAGCGGTGGCCCATGAGCGCAGCCAGCCCCAAGAGGAATCCCCGCCGGAAGCACCCAAGACCGTGGTTCGCCAGCCCATCATCATCTGGCGGGCGGTGCCGTTTTTTATCGGAGGAATTGTGGGCGCATGGGCGCTGGTGCTGGGGATCTGGGCTGGGCCTTATGATCTGGTCCGCTCATCCAGTGAGACAGCGGCCCCCGTGGTTGCGACGGTGCCCGGTGTGCCTCTGGTTCAACAGGGGGAGCCTGTGCCCGAAGCCCCCGTGGAGAAAGCTCCCGAACATCCGAACGCGATCTGGCGCAAAGAGCAGACGGCCTCTCTGGCCGCCGAGGTGCCTGAGCTGAGGCCGTGGGTGGAGAAGATCGAACTTGGCGAATGGTCGCAGTTTCAAGCCCTGCTGAGTGGCGAATCTCCGGAGCTGCCCAAGGACCATCCCAATTATCAAAAATTGCTGCTGTGGCTGCATCTGGATCCGCCCTCCAATGCGGAAATCCGCAGTCAGGTCCCGCTGCTGCTCGCCGCCCTGCGGCAGGACAGTACGGTGATCGAGCTGTGGGAAAAACTGGTGTATCCAGGTTCCCTCAATGCCAAGGACATCCAGGAGGCGGCCCTGCGCACCCAGCATGACAGCAGGGATGCGTGGTCGCCCACGCAGCGTGCCCTGCTCAACCGCATCGTCGCGGCCGGCGTTGACAATCCCTAAACAGGCCGTCCTGGGAATGCCTGAGAAAGCTCCGTGACAAACAGGCCCATCCTCTGAAAAGATGGAAGAATGCGGACGGTCCCACCGCTATCTCCCACCCCCATTTTCGCCTCGTGAATCTGCTTCAATCGCTCGACTACTCCGTCCTCCAGCAGTGCATGCACTGTGGCATGTGCCTGCCCACCTGTCCCACTTACATGGAGACGAAGAAGGAGCGCAACAGCCCACGTGGCCGCATTTCCCTCATGCGCAGTGTGGCCGATGGCGAACTGCAGATTACCCAGGCCTTTTCGGATGAGATGTATTACTGCCTCGGCTGCCTGGCCTGCCAGACGGCCTGCCCGGCGGGCGTGAAATACGCAGAGCTTTTTGAAACGGCCCGTGCCGAGGTGGAGCGTGCAGGAGTCTCCCAAAGTGCGGAGCGCGACTTCTGGCGCTGGCTGACGCTGAATGTTCTTTTCATGCACCCCCGGTTGCTGCGCCTGGCCGGGTGGGGACTTCGTCTGTGGCAGAAGAGCGGGATGGATGTGCGGCTGAGGCGGGTGAAGTTTTTCGGGCTGCTGCCGAAAAAACTGCGCGATCTGGAGCCGCAGACACCCCAGGTGGCCGCCGCCTTTTCCGATGCCCTCATCGCGCCCGTCGAAAGTCCAGACTCAAAGAAATACCGCGTGGGCTTGCTCACGGGCTGCATCCAGGATCTGGCCTTTTCCAACATCAACCGGGACACGGCGGATGTGCTGCTGGCCAATGGCTGCGAGGTGGTGACACCACGCGCGCAGTCCTGCTGCGGCTCCCTGCATGCCCACAATGGGGCGGTGGAACTGGCCAAAGAACTGGCGCGTCGGCAGATCGACAGCTTTGACCTGGAAAGCCTGGATGCCATCATCACCAATGCCGGGGGCTGCGGCTCCCATTTAAAGACCTATGGTCATCTGCTGCATGATGATCCCTTTTATGCGGAGCGTGCCCACCTTTGGGACCGCAAGGTGAAGGACATTCATGAGTGGCTGGTGCAGGTGGGCATTCGCAAGCCGGAGCACGGCGCAGGTGTGACCGAGGTGACCTACCACGAAAGCTGCCATCTGTGCCACGGGCAAAAGGTGGTCAGCCAGCCACGCCAGGTTTTGCAGGCGATTCCGGGTCTGGTGCTGAAGGAACTGCCCGAGAGCAACTGGTGCTGTGGCAGCGCAGGGATTTACAACATCACGCAGCCTGAGCAGTCGGCCAAGCTGCTGAAGCGGAAGGTGAACAACATCGCGCAGACCGGATGCACGGTGGTCACGACCTCTAATCCTGGGTGTCACCTGCAACTGGCAAACGGCCTCGGAGCGAATGCCGAGGTGACGCAGCCCGTGACCTTGCTGGCCAAGGCCTACCGCGATGAAGCCGCGGCCTGCCAGGGCGGGTGCAAGGTTTGATCCTTGGTTAGGCTTATCTCAGCAGGCGGAACTCGGGCGTGGCCCAGAGCGTTTGAATGAGGCGGGCCCAGGCGTCGCAGCGTTCCTCATCGGTGGCGTTTCCTGAGATGGAAGCTTCGAGATAGTCCTTGGCAATGGAGGCCTCCTTGCTGGAAGGCTCCCGGCTCAAGGAATGGCGATAGGCCTGCTGAATCCCTTTTTCGATCTCTCCTGCCGCCATTACACGCGTGGCGGCACTGCGGGCGAACTCGATGACCTGCGGATGGTTCATCAGATACAGGGCCTGGGTGGCCACGGTGCTGGTGGTGCGCTGGGCGATGGGCTGATTGATGTCGGCAAAATCAAACACCTCAAACAGCGGGTGCCTCACGTTGCGGAAGGCGGCGGTGTAAACGCTGCGCCGTGTGTCATTGAAGGGATAGCCATACTCCAGATTTTGCACCTTGGTGTCATTGGAGTTCACCGCCTTGGCATCGCCCACGTTAGGGCCGGCCCAGCGTCCGTCCACCGCATTGGCCGCAGCCAGCATGGCATCGCGGATGCACTCGGCATCGAGACGCTTGCGGTTCATTCGGGACAGTAGGCGGTTGTCTGGATCTGTTTGGGACTGCTCACCTTCGGAACTCATGCGGTAGGTGCGGCTCATCACCATTTCCTTCACCAGCCGTTTGAGGCTCCAGCCGTCTTCCATAAATTTCACGGCCAAATGATCCAGCAACTCCGGATGGGAAGGCAGCTCGCCTGTGATGCCGAAGTTGTCGGTGCTGCGCACGATGCCCGCCCCGAAGAGCCAATGCCAGACACGGTTGACAAAGACACGGGCGGTCAGCGGATGGTGGCGGGCGGTCATCCATTCGGCCAGTTGCAGGCGGCCGCTTTGTTCGGCGGGGATGGCGGGCATGTCGGCTTTGAGGGCCACCTGAAGGAATCCACGTGGAACTGGAGCCCCTAGGTTGCGGATGTTTCCCCGCACGTGGATGCGGGCATCCTCCGGCTTTTCATCTTCAGCCACCGTCATGGCCTCCAACCGGCTGGGGCCATCCTTTTGCATGAGCTTGAGCTGCTTTTGCAGATCGGCCATGCGGCCTTTGAGCTCCTTTTCCTCATTGCTGGCGACCGGGGAGGGCATGGCGGGCATGTCCGCATCCGCAGGCACGAACTGCACGGCATCCACCGTCACATAACCTTCGGCACCAGCATTCGATAGCATGACAAAGTTTTGTCCGGTGGTCTCAAATCGGAAGGTGCCGATCGAGATGAACTGAAGTCCTTCGAAGCTCTCGGTGGCCTGTTTGAAATAAACCAATTCTTCGCCATCCGCTGGAAGATAGTGGCGGGGGTGCGCTCCCCCCCGCCCTGGCCTTCGCCGGAGGCCCCCCCCCCTTCTTAACGGCCCCCCCCCCGGGGGGTTTGGGGGGAGGGGATGGTTTTTTTTTCCCCGCCCCGATTTTTTTCATTTGGCTAAACACCCCCCGCAAAAGGGGGGGAAACGCGGGGGGGTTTTCTCTCCCCCCCCTTTTTTTTCTCCCCCTCTTTCCCCACCC
>DMMK01000739.1 GCA_003453085.1 Verrucomicrobiales bacterium | reverse complement strand
TCGCCAGCGGCGCCCGCAACAGCAACAACCCCCGCCAGCTCACGGACAAAGCCCGCGCCCTCGGCGTGCAGGCCCAGCAGGTGGAGACCCCTGCCGACCTCCGGCCCGAATGGTTCCGCCACATCGCCCATGTCGGGGTCACCGCCGGCACCTCCACGCTCGATGAAACCGTCCGCGCCGTCATGGACCGCCTGCAGACCTTCTCTTCCGCCCAATAAGAAGACCCGCATCCCTACACATCCTAAAACCCTATTAAACACTTTTCCTTATGAACACCGCCTTCTGGATCCATCATTTCCAAACCAACGCCTCCGTGCATGACCAGATCACCTTTGACGATCAGCCCGCCCCGCTGCCAGATTCCGTACGCCTCCCGCTGGCCCATTCCCTGGCCATCTTCCAGCTGGGGGAATCCGGCACCGGCTCCCGCCTTCGCCGTTATGCCGGGAGGTCGCCCCGCTGGAAAACTTCCGTGGCTACCAGCGCGCCATTGATCTCTTCGTCTGCGAGGAGCAAGCCCACTCCCGCCTCCTCAGCCGCATGGTCCTCCACCTCGGCGGTAGCCTCCTGGAAAAGCAGTGGACCAATTCCGTCTTCCGCCGCCTCCGTTTCCTGGTGAATCTGGAGTTTGCCATCCAGGTCCTCCTCACCGCCGAACTCATTGCCGAGGTTTACTACGGCAGCCTCTACCTCCGTGTGCAGGATGCCTCCATCCACACCGCCTGCCGCCAGATCCTTCGCGATGAAATGAAGCACCTCGAGTTCCAGCGCCAGTTCCTGGCGGAGCGCCTCGCCACCTTCACGCCCGTCGGTCGCTGGCTCTGGACCTGCCAGTTTCGCCTCATCCATGCCCTCACTAGCCGTGTCGTCGCCTGGGATCACCGCCATTGCTTGCGGGCCATCGGTCTCAGTACCGCCAGTTTTGTCCAGCGCTGTCAGGAATCCCTGGCCCGTTTTCAGGACAGGCTGGAAACCCAGGTCAGGGAATGCGGGGCCACTTCCATGCCTGGGCACCCCGCCGCCACCGCCCAGCCCCAGTCACACACCTGACGATTCAGGCGAGGTGCTCTAAGCAAGCCTCTGCACGGCAGCGGGTCTCATCGGGGAAAAAGTCTTGAAAACCGACATTGCAAAAGGCATCCTGATCTTTTGTTCAAATAAACTGTTGGCAAACTTTATAAATATATAATATTTATAAATAATATAACTTCAATTCCCGATGAAGACACGCACACCCACCCCGATTGCTGCCCTCGCCTCCCTTTTGTCGAGCTGCGCCCTCCTGTCCCACGCGGGCAGCCCGCCGCCACCCGCTGAAGCCATCCAGCCCCAAACTTCCAAGCTGGAGCGCTACTTCATGCAGGATTACATGCTGGGCGACTGGGGCGGCCTCCGCTCCCGGCTGGCGGAAAATGGCGTGGAGTTTGAGTTCTTCTACGTCGGCTCCATGCCCACCAACCTCAGTGGCGGCCTCCGCGCCGGGTCCGCCTACCAGCACGGCTTCCTCGCCGCCCTGGATCTGGATACGGAAAAGCTCGGCTTCTGGAAAGGTGGTCATTTCCACGTCTCCGGCGTCTCCCTGGAGGGGGATCCCTTCGCTGCCACCTACGTGGGCGACCTGAACAAGACCAACCTCGTGGATTTCCCCGCCGATACCCGCCTCTGGCAGGCCTGGTACCAGCGGCTCTTCGACAAAAAGCTCACCATCAAGGCTGGTCTCCTCTCCGTGGACCGTGACTTCATCATGCCCGAGCTCTACAACTCGCTGGCTTCCATCAACTTCCTGAACCAGACCTTCTTCTTCCCGACGATGGCGTTCAACCTGTACGACATCCCAGGTTTCCCGCCAGGCTCCCACTCCCTTCCTTCTACCCCCTACGCCTCCCTCGGCGCATTGGTGAAATGGCAGCCCACCGACAGCTTCTACATCAAAGCCGCCATTTATGATGGCAATCCGGACGACAGCTCCTCCGGCACCCGCCTCGCCCTCCGCAGTGAAGAAGGCGCCCTCATGTACTTCGAGGCCGGCTACCGCCTGAACCAGGGCAAAGGCGACACCGGCCTGCCCGGCAACTACAAGGTCGGCGGCTATTACCACACCGACGAATTCTACGACATCTACACCACGGGCTTGTCAGGCTTTGGAGTTACCCCCGAAGTCCACCAGGGCAACTACGGTGCCTACGTCCTGGCCGAGCAGATGCTCTGGCGCGAAGCCGGTCATGAAGATCCCGCCCAGCAGGGCATCATCGGTTTCTTCCGTGTCGCTGGCGCTCCTGCCGACCGCAACCTCGCCGAATTCGGCATTGATGGCGGCCTCGTCTTCAAAGGTCTCATCCCCGGCCGCGACTACGACACCCTCGGTTTCGGTGCTTCCTACCTGAAGATCAGCGAAGACGTCACCCGTGCCCAGCGCGATGCCAACAAGATCCTGCCTGGCCTGGGCATCAAAGAAGCCGACTACGAAGGTGTCCTCGAAATGAACTACAAGCTGCAGCTCGCCGCTTGGTGGACCCTCCAGGCCAGCCTGCAATACGTCATCCATCCCGGTGCCCGTGCAGGTTTCGCCACCGAAGCCATCCCAGATGCCTGGGTCCTCGGCCTCCAGACCACCATCCGCTTCTAAACCCACCCGGTTTCCCCACATCGCCCTCTGCTCCCATTCCGGGGCAGGGGGCTTTTTTGTGGGGGTTCTCATGGCTCCGCCTCAAGGGGCTCAAACTCGAAAAGACCGAAAACCAAAATGCTTAATATTTGTTAATAATCAATCAACAAGGATGCTTTTCACGCTGCAAACATGATTTCATGAAAGCTCAAAAAAGCAGGGAGAGAAACCAACTTCTCCGGGGCAGGCCACAGCAACACAGCATCGTCAGGGAGCTGGAATGATCCTGAGATCGCGGAAGTGCCCCACGGTCCCGACATCCACAAACAGCCCCACTCAAAGTTTGAGGTCGCTCACGCGCACTAAAGTACTCCAGAGCTTTAGCTCGAAAAATCCCCGAAGCCGAAGCAGACGCTCGATTTTCCACCAAGCCATCAAATCTCCAGCCTCTCAACTAATTAATACAGGTTAACAATCAACCCATTAAACACCCTTTTCACACCTCTCACGGACACTTGGAAAACACCAAAATCAGGGCAGGGGACCACGGATTCAGTGCACTCCACGCCATACCAGCACCTCAATCTGCCCGGCTGGAATTCGGAGCCGCCGGCAAAGCCTTCCTCGCCGGAATCATGGTTTCATGCTCCACCTCCACATACTTCACCCCGGTGATGATGTGGCCATCAGGATTGCTCGGATCCGGCACAAAAGACACCACCGGCGTGTTGCCGCCCTTTTCTTGGGTTGGGTGCCTTAGCTCGCCGCCCGACTGATACAAATGCACCGTCTGATGAATTTCCTGCTTCGTCTCAAAGACGCCTGGCGGCACCGAGATCTCCTTGAGCGCACCCCAGATCGGCGCGGCGGTCTGCGGGATCAAGAGGGCAATGAGGAGCAGCAGCGGAAAAAGGGCCAACCCAATCAGCAGCCAAATGACCCGGTTCAAGGAGCTGCGTAGCACAGCCAACTCCCGGTAAGTAGCGAAAGATTCCTTGCCGCTCATGGTTATAATTACCATATAAAACAGCTCATTTCATAGGTCAAGCGACCTATGACGCCCTCATCCACTTGACGCATCAAGACCGGGCAGGGGACCCATTCGTCAAGCGGCCGCCTCCTTGAAATGAGTGGAAGCGCCCCGACACACAGACTTAACCTAAAACAGGAATGAAAAAGTTGTCGAAGATCCCGGATCTCTGCGGAAGGGGGCTGAGGTTGGCCAAAACGTTGACTTTGGCAGCTCACCTTGCGAGTCAGATGGCATTGAGAGGAGCGTGGTCATTCGCTTCGCGGCTTCGCACTTGACCGCAATCCTAAAACCATGCGACGAAGTCGCCTGACTTGGCTCCGGCTTCGTGCGGCTCACCTCGTCTCCAAAAACTGTTCCACCCGCTTCAAGAAGTCGCGGCCACATTCGCCTTCTTTAGCTCCCCACTTTGCGACCAAGATAGCCTCTCCAAGGGCCTGGACTGTGAAGTGGGGATACTTCTTCGAAAGACCTTCAATCATGGCTTGAAGCTCGAAGGTTTCAGGTCTGGTGCCGTTGGAAGTCGATGCGGTGAGGGCATTCATGGCCGTGGGACTCTAATTCTGCATTTTTGAAGTCTCTTTTCAATAAATAAAGTTACTATTTATGAAAAGTTTGTTACCTACTAATAAAATAGTGTATCCAAGCGTGGGACGAGCAGGCTTTTAAATTGTAGGACGTTGATTCCTCGCATCAGACAAAAAACCACAGACGCGTTCCCAGCAGGCTGCGCCGCATCTTGTTTCGGCATGCATACAAGTGCGAAGCCGCGAAGCGAATGTCCGCGCTCCCCTCAGGCGGCTGCGCCACTAGGAAAAGACGCTTCTCATTCCCGTTTTTAGGCTCAAAGCGCAGCCATTGGCGGCGAATTCCGATTGCTGCACGCTGTTTTAATATCAGCTCTCGAAATGCCATTGAGGATGCGCAGCGGGCCTAGCAAGGTTAAGCTCACCGACGATGAGACCACACACAATTCTTGCCCTACATCTTGACGCTGGAGCCGTGGAAATAGGCCTCGGCATTTTTGCTGTGGTTTATGGAGCGATCTTTTTAGCCGGGGCTTCCAAACACCGCAAAACAGCCTCTTCACAGACAAAAAAGCTGTTTTGGTGCGGGCTGATAGGCTGCGTAGGCGGACTGTTACTGGTCCTCCGAGGGGTTCTGTGAGAAATCAGAAGCCAGTAGTGGCACCTGCACCGGGTGTGACATCACCAGTTCGGCGACTTGGCAAAGGTGCCTTGTGAGTCGGTAAGCTTCACTGGAAACAAGAACGGGTTGAACGATTCAAAGAAATAATACGAAGCTAAGCCAGCCAATCAAGCGCCCCTCATTCATTTAATTTCACATTACATACATTGTGTGTAGTTATTGAAAGTGGTCCGAGGCTTGATTTTACGGGGTTTGGGAGGCCGCTCTTGGTTTGACGGGTTCAAAAAGGTGCTCGGAGGCCCATTTCAAATGGCGGAGGTTTGGGTGGGTGTTTTGTGGCTCCATTGAGACGCCCAAACACGTCCCGAGGGCCGGGTTCGGTCAGAGTTCGTGAGGCGGCCGTGATGGGGTTTTCAATCGGGTCGTTCCAGTCTCGGACTGCGGACCGAAAGATTTGGGATAACGACGTTTTTGTGCGGTCTTCTGGCGGGCGTCATGGGAAAAAAGGACTCCCATTGAACTCGCTCTCCGGGTCAGCAGGATTCGCGGATAAAGTGCGGGACCACGGGCTGAACATTGCCGAACTGAAGCTTTCGAAGCGCTTGGGGCTCGTTGCGATCCTGCCAAATGCCCAAGCGTCCAAAAGCTCGCTGGGCGATACTCCATTCATTTGAACACATCGTATTCCACCTGGATCCAGAGCAATACGTGCCTCCTCCAAACCAGCGCAACTCTTCAGCCAAATCCTGGAAGCGACGGGAATGCAGTCTGGGAAGGTTCCCCGGCCAACCGAGATCTTGGATCGTCATCGGAGGGCCCCTTTCCGAAAACCTCGATGCCTCATTTGCGGCAGTCCTTGCCCAGGATCACCTAGCTGGAGGACCTTGACGGCGCAGTGGCGATGGTGAGATGACGAT